>JALUFA010000225.1:0-4959 GCA_027052485.1 Hydrogenothermaceae bacterium | reverse complement strand
AAGAGCCTCAGCAGTAGGGCAAAAGTCAACAACAAATAGTTTTAAAAATCCAAAATCCTCTTTAAATTTTGGAAACAGAGGGTCATTTTTATCAATTATGAACGAGTGGTCTATCTGGTTATCTATCAAGTCTTTTAAAGCTGCCTTTATATGGTAAAAGTCCAGCACCATATCCTGTTCGTTTAGCGTATCAGAGCCAACGCTAACTTCTACCTTATAACTGTGGCCGTGGATGTTTAAACAAGGGTTTGGCGGTATCTCATTACCCATTAGTTTTGCACCTTTACCAGACAAGAGGTTCTGTTTCCAAACCCTATGACCTGCCTCAAATTTAAATCTTTTTGTTATTTCATACTTCATAACTGCCTCCTTAAAGTTCAATCTTACTCATGTCAAAAACTGGACCCTCGTAGCAAACCCTAACGTATGTGTCTTTCTCTGTATCCTTCACCACACATCCTATACATATACCAAAACCACATGCCATTTTGCTCTCTAGTGAACCGTAGCACGGAACATTTAGCTGTGAGGCCACTTTTGCTACAGCCTTCATCATACCCTTAGGTCCACAGGTAAATATAACAGGGTTAGGTTTGTCTTCCAATATCTGCCCTATATCCCTTGTTACTAAACCTTTTTCTCCATAACTTCCATCTTCCGTGTATATCAACACATCATCTTCTAGATTGTTTTCTTTTATCCAGTCAAGCATAGATAACTGTTCTTTTCTTCTAACTCCATAAATTGCTTTAAATGGCCTGCCTTCCTGTTTTAGCTTTTTTATTAGTAACGAAAGTCCGGCAAAACCTATCCCCCCGCCAACAAGCAGGTAAAAACCAAAATCGTCCTCCGGGAAAAGGTTTCTTCCAAGAGGAGCTAAAACATTAATCTTATCTCCTACTTTTTTTTCAGTCAGGCTTTTTGTCCCACGCCCGTAAACGTCATAGTAAATCCATATCTCATCATCTACTACGTCAGCAATGGCAAAAGCTCTTCGCATCATCGGGTCGTACTGGTGTTCTGGGGTTGGGCGTACCATAACAAAGTGGGCTGGTTTTGCACTGGAGGCTATCTCTCGATTTTTAAACTTTAGTAGCCACGTAATACCTGATACGAGCCTGTTTTCAGTAATTTCAACCTGATAATCCTTTATCAACTAAAACCTCGCACTTATCAACGAATGTTCTTATCTATTTTAGCAAGAACAACTTTTAAAGCTTATAATTTTTTAATAAAAACTTGAACCTTAGGTTTAAATGATGGCAGATATTCCAAAAGAGGCACAAGAAAAACTATCCAAGCTAAGAAAAAAGATTGATGAGATAGATGAGACGATTGTTAAACTGCTAAATGAAAGGGCAAAGCTGGCAAAAGAAGTAGGGCATATAAAAAAACAGTATAACCTTCCTATATATGTACCAAGTAGAGAGCAGGAGATTTTTGAAAGACTTCAAAAACTAAACCAACAGTACGGAGAGTTTCCTACAGATTTCATAAAACCGGTTTTTAGAGAGATTATCGCAGCGTGCAGATCAACAGAGGAAAACCTGAAGGTTGCTTACCTTGGGCCTAGGGCGACGTTTACCCATCAGGCAAGCTTACACCATTTCGGTCAAGCGGTAGAGCACATTCCAGTCCAAACGATAAGAGATGTTTTTGAAGAACTGGAAAAGGGAAAAGTAGATTTTGGAGTAGTACCAGTTGAAAACACAATCGAAGGTGTCGTTAACTACACTCTAGATATGCTTATGGATTTTGATTTAAAAATCATAGGAGAGATTATCCTAGAAATATCACTCCACTTGATGGGGATAAATCCAAACCTAAACGAGATAAAACGAGTTTACTCCCACAGGCACGCATTAGCAGAGTGTAGAGACTGGCTACACAAAAACCTTCCAGACGCACAGCTTATAGAAGTAGAAAGTACAGCAAAAGCAGCAGAGATAGCAAAGGATGATTTTGAGTCTGTTGCCATTGCCAGTGAGGCTGCTGCAGATATTTACGGTTTACACATAATAGAGAAGAAAATAGACAAACATATTAACAACCTAACCAGATTTTTAATCATAGGTAAAGAGATTCCAAAACCAACGGGAAACGACAAAACCTCTTTCATCTTTTCGCTTAAAAATGAGGTTGGAGCCCTTTATAAAACCCTTGAACCTCTCTACAAGCGAGGTATAAACCTAACAAAGATAGAGTCTAGACCGTCTAAAAAGGGAGCTTGGGACTATATATTCTTTACAGACATAGAAGGGCACATAGAAGAACCAACCATAAAACAAGCCTTAGAAGAGTTAAAAGAAAAATCTCCTTACTTTAAGATACTGGGTTCATACCCTAAAGCTCAATAAACTTAACTCTTCTTAGTAGAAATAGCCCAACGATGAGGAATAAGATATCCACTATCAACGGTGAAAAGACAGGGATGCTTCCTGAAGATGCTAAAGCTTTTAATACAGACACTAGATACCAGTAAGCAAAGATTACAACAAAAATGAGAACAAACTTTCCCTTTTTGTTAATCCAGAGAAGGGGAAGTATTAACACTACTAGAACGAAAGGGGAAAAAACGGTAGCAAGTTTACTGAAAAACCTACTCCAAAAGTAAGCAGAAGGATAGCCAAACCTCTCTGCTACCATTGCCTTTTTAAAAAGCTCGGTAAGCGAGATAGGCTTTTTCAAAATCACAAGTTTTTTTAACTTGTCAAAATCTAAATCAATCACATAAATAGATTTTTTTAAACGTTTTACATCAAACTCAGGGAAATTCCTAATAGAAACAATCTTCACATTCTCGAGTAAGAATTTATCATCTCCTTTAATGGAAAAATCTTCTGCCTCAAGCCGAAACACAGGCTTAAAACTCTTTTGGTCAAACTGGATAAAGATTAAATCCTTTCCGCGAAGTTTCCTTAAATCAAGAAAACCGAAATAAGTAAACCTTCTCTCATCTACCTTTAACCATGTGTGGTCTACGAAAAGAGGTTCATCAGATGTGGAGTGTTTTTTTAGACGTTCGTAAAACTCAACAGCTTTTTTATTAGCAGGACTCATTAAAAACTCAAGGTTGGCTAGATTTAACAGAGAAACCAGAAGACCAAAGAGAAAAAAGGTGATAGACAGTCTCTTTATAGAAATTCCAGAGGTAAGAACTGCGTATATCTTTTTTGTTTGAATTAAATCACGATAAACAAGAATAACACTCAAAACTGTTGCTATTGGCAGGATGTAGTACAGATTTTCAGGAATGGTATATAGAAGATAGAAAAAAAAGTCTGTAAGGTTAAACGTTTTTATGTTTTTGAGCTTTTCGATAACTTTTATTAGTAGAGATATAAACACAAACGTAGGAGTAATGATTAATAGGTACAGGCTGAGCTTTTTTAGAATGTATCTATCTAAAATCTTCATATAAGGCAGGTAGTTGAAGCAGGGTATATAGTTAATCCATCCATAAATCTATGATATAATAAATTGATTGATTAAGCACGTCTCCTGCTGCAAGGGTTGCCCTTTGTGGTGTTTAGGAGGCGGAAGAAAAAACCCTTAAGGAGGATTTAGCATGCCTTTTGAAATCACAATGAGAGAACTTCTCGAAGCAGGTGTTCACTTTGGACACCAGGCTAGAAGATGGAACCCAAAGATGGCTCCATACATCTTCACAAAGAGAAACGGAATCCACATTATTGACCTTGCAAAGACTATCCCACTTTTCAAAATCGCTTGGGAGTTTGTAAGGGACGAAACAGCAAAAGGAAAGACAATTCTTTTTGTTGGGACAAAAAAACAAGCCCAATCTATCATTGAAGAAGAAGCCCAAAGATGTGGAGCTTACTACGTTAACCAGAGATGGCTCGGCGGACTGCTAACAAACTTCCAGACTGTTAGAAAGTCTGTAGAAAAACTAAAAAGACTTGAAAGAATGGAAGCTGAAGGAGCTTTTGACATTCTTCCTAAAAAAGAAGTTGTTAAACTCAAAAAGAAAAAAGAAAAGCTTGAAAGATTCCTTAAAGGAATCAAAGACATGGAACAGCTACCAGACATCATCTATGTAGTTGACACAGTAAGAGAAGACTTAGCAGTTAGAGAAGCCAAAAAACTCGGAATTCCTGTTGTTGCAATAGCAGATACAAACTCTGACCCAGACCTTATAGATTATCCAATACCGGGAAACGATGATGCTATCAAAGCAATTAAACTAATAACAAGCAAAATAGCAGATGCTGTAATAGAAGGAAAATCTTTAAGAGAAAGTACAGAAACTGAAAGTGCAGTTGCTACTGATGACATAGAAGCTCAACTTATGGAAAGAGCTAAAGAAGCCGGTGTAGCAGAAGAAACTACACAAGAAACAAAGGAGGAGAAGTAAATGGCAGTAGATGCAAAACTCGTAAAACAACTTAGAGAAATGACCGGAGCAGGAATGCTCGACTGTAAAAAAGCGTTAGAAGAAACAGGTGGAAATATAGAAGAGGCAGTAGAACTCTTAAGAAAGAAAGGCATAGCAAAAGCTGCTAAAAAAGCAGGAAGAGAAACAAAAGAAGGTCTCATCCACGCTTACATTCACGCAGGCGGAAGAGTAGGAGTTTTACTAGAGCTAAACTGTGAAACTGACTTTGTTGCAAGAAACGAAGTGTTTAAAGAACTAGCAAACGAGTTAGCACTTCAAATCGCAGCAATGAGGCCTAAATGGGTATCTAGAGAGGATGTTCCTCAGGACGTAATCCAGAAGGAAACTGAAATCGCAAGAGAAGCGGCTGTAGCAGAAGGAAAACCAGAGCACATTGCAGAAAAAATAGCCCAAGGTAAACTAAATAAATTCTTCCAAGAAAACTGCCTGCTAGAGCAAAAGTACATAAAAGATGAAAGCAAAACTGTTGAAGATTTAATAAAAGAGTACATTGCAAAACTCGGTGAAAACATTCAGGTAGGAAGATTCTGTAGATACGAAAT
>JALUFA010000224.1:1253-7688 GCA_027052485.1 Hydrogenothermaceae bacterium | reverse complement strand
ATGTAAAAGCTCATTTTCATCTAGGTAATAGTTACTGTTTCTATCTTCCGTCTTGATAAAAGTTTCAAATATTAAAATGCCATTTTTTTTCAGTGTTTCTTTTATTTGAGGAACAAGATTTCGGTTTAAAAAGTTTATATTTAAAACCAAATCATATTTATTAGAGGGAAGTTGATAACTGTCTAAGTCTGCAAGTATAGGATTTATGTTTGGATGTAATTTTTTTAGATTCTCTATAGCAACATCTGATATATCAACTGCATCAACATAAAACCCTTGGTTTGCTAAAAATTGCGAATTTCTCCCAAGCCCTGCGGCTAAATCAAGGGCATTTATTCCTTTTGCTAAATGAAAGTACTTTTTAACAATGTGAGATGGCTCTTGTGGAAAGGTTTCTCGCTTATACCTTTCGTTCCATTTAATTTTATCCTCTAGCATTTAAAAACTTCTCCACTGCTGTTTCGTACTCTCCCCTGAGTTTCAAGAGTTTTTCTATCACTTCTCTAACTGCTCCTTCTCCACCCTTTTTTTGAGTTATATAGCTACATACAGCCTTTACCTCTTCAACAGCATCAGCAACGCAGACAGAAATACCAACCTTTTTTAGTACTGGAAGGTCTATAATATCATCGCCGATAAACAAGACCTCTTCATCTTTAAGGTTATACTTTTCTTTTAAAGACTCATAGCTTTCAAGTTTTCTAATCTTTCCCTGTATCACATCATCAATTTTTAGCTCTTTAGCCCTTCTTTCAACAACAACAGATTTTCTTCCTGTTATTATCGCTGTTTTTATGCCAACTTCAGAAAGAAGGTTTAAACCAAGGCCATCTTTAACGTTAAAAGTTTTTATCTCCTCTCCAGATGAAGTGTAGGTTATACTTCCGTCTGTTAATACACCGTCAACATCCATAATAAACAGCTTTATCTTTTTTGCCCCTTGCTTGTCCATTCTTACCTCTTTACAGGTTTATAAATGGGAAATTTTAGAGTATACTCTAAAAAAAGACAATCCATTTGCCGAAAAAGCAGTACAAAAAGGAGGTGCTAGTATTATGAAAAAAATAGTTAAGTTATCAGTTGTTGGTCTTGCTACAGTTGGTTTACTTTCTGGGTGTGCCACCAAAAAGTACGTACAGGAACAGATAGCCCCAGTAAAAAGTAAAGTTTCTCAATTAGAGGAAAAAGTTAACTCTATCGAGAGTGAACTATCAGCTTTAAAACAGCAGGTTGGTTCAAATACAGAAAGAATTAATCAGCTTGAGAACGAGCTTAACGAAATTAAAGGAAAACTTGCAACAATTGAGAGAAAGTCAGACCAAGCTTTAGCTAACTCGTCTCAAAACTCAGAAGAAATAAAGAAGATTGAAGCTAAATTAAAGAGACTTCATATCAACGTTGATAGAGTTTTCCAAAAAGGATTAAGGAAGTAGCTCTTTAAGGGGGAAAGCATACCCCCTTTTTTCATTTTTTACAAATCTCCACACTGGTTGAGATACACCTCCAAAGGGTTTAATAGTTTTTAACTCATAGGTTCTACCATGCAGTTCTAGTGATTTACCTATTTTCTTTATAACTTTGTTAACAATAACTACCTTAGTTCCTTTATTTACCAGTTCGAACAGCTTTTCTACATCTGAGTTATACATACGTATACATCCGTGGCTAACTTTTAAACCTACACCAAATCTTTTATTGGTTCCATGGATTAAGTAGTTTGTATTTCCCAATCTCATTGCCCGTGTACCCAAAGGATTGTTTTCTCCAGGAGGTACTATTGCTGGGAGGTCAGGTTCCTCTTTCCTTATGTTTTCAGGCACATACCACGCCGGATTTTTTCTTTTTTCTGAAATATAGAAAGTTCCTATGGGAGATTGGGTATTGTCTGTTCCTACTCCTATTGGAAAGGTGATAAGAATGTGTTTATCCAATAGATAGTAAATCCTTTTTTCTGGAAGATTTATGTATATTACTTTTTCTTCAAGTTTATTATCAGGCAAAATCCTGTGAAGGGGAATAATAATCGCATCTCCTTTTAACACATCAAAAGGGTCAAGTAGAGGATTGGCTTCTTTTAGCTCATCTGCTCCCATATCAAATCTAGCTGCAATTTCATATAAAGTCTGATCTTTCTTAGAAAAGATAATCCTATTGCTCTCTATGGGAGTTTGTAGATTATTTATATAAAAAACGTTTAACCCTTTTTTAAATCCTAGTTTTTTTAACTTTTCAGGTAACGAAAAAGATTTACTCTTAGGGTGTATCAGCTTTGAAAATTTTTGTTTTAGTTTTCTATCTTTCAAAGTGTTATATAAATTTACAAATATCCTTTGCTGAACCACTAAAGGAAGTTTTTTACCATCTTTTTTCAGTCTTGAGATTAGGAGCTTTGCTAAAACTTTATTGTTCGTTTTAAAAGCTAAAGAGCTAAGCATCTCAAAAATTAAGCCTTTTTTCTCAAAAGGAATATTGGGATTATTTAAAATTTTTAGTCCAATATCCTTTGCCTTCTGAAAAAATCCGTCATTGTAAGCACCTATTGCAAGAGAAATTTCCTTTTTAAGTTCACTTTCATTCACATTTATGTAGGTTTGGCTCAATAGGTTTTCCACTGAAGCAAAAGATAGCTTCACAACCGCTAAAATAATAAGAAACCTTTTCATCTACACCTGCTAAAATGAGAATGCATAAATCAATATTATCATAGGTGAGGATGGATTGAGATGGTGCCTGTTATACTTGCTCTTGGTTCTAATATGGGAAACAAGGAAGAAAACTTAAAAAAAGCAGTGGATTTATTGTCTGGGATTATTTCAGATGTTAAAACTTCTTCTCTTTATTTAACAAGGCCTGTGGGAGAGACCAATCAAGACATCTTTTTTAATATGGTTTTAAAAGGTTATACAAATCTTCCTCCGTTTGAACTACTTGAAAAATGCCAGCATATAGAAAAAAAGATAGGCAGGGTTTATCGGTATCACTGGGGACCCCGTGAGATAGATATAGATATTATCTTTTACGAGGATAAAGTGATAACTACAGAAAATTTAAAAGTACCCCATCCTTTAATGCAGGAAAGGGATTTTGTTGTAATTCCTCTACTCGAAATAGATACAGAATATCTACATCCAGTACTGAGAGTTAAAGTTAAAGATTTAATAGAGTGGATAAAAGAGATATCAATTGTTGAAAGGAGAGACTTTTAATGGTGGCCAAGGGCGGAATCGAACCGCCGACACCGCGGTTTTCAGCCGCGTGCTCTACCAACTGAGCTACCTGGCCACTTGCAGATAAAATTATATGATAAAGCTTTCTAAATGTCAATATCTTTGACAATTGCACTATTTATTGGTATTTTTGTATTAGTATTTAAAATAAAACACCGTTTGATTTAGAGGTTAGGTATGAGTGGATACTTTGCTCTAGTTATATTTTTCCTCGCAGCTACGATTGTTGGCGTTGCGATGCTTGTGATAAACAGATTGCTAGCTCCATCTATACCAGATCCACTACAAGATTACCCTTATGAGTGTGGAGTTCCACTCTACGATAAAACAGCCCATACAACCCTAGACCAGAAGTACTACCTATTAGGTTTACTTCTTGTGCTATTTGACCTTGAGGCGGCGTTTGTATTCCCTTGGGCTGTTATATATAAAGAGTTTGTTAAGTACAATGCTGGTTTAATCTTTACAGAAATGTTTCTATTTTTAACAATTCTTACAATAGGATTTGTATACGCTTGGAAAAAAGGAGCGCTAAAATGGCAATAATGAATAACAATGGAATAATACTAACTACAGCAGAAGAAGTTTTAAGCTGGGGTAGAAGAAACTCCCTTTGGCCTGTTTCTATAGGTCTTGCATGCTGCGCTATTGAGATGATGCATACTGCAGCATCAAGATTTGATACAGATAGGCTTGGAATTATCTTTAGAGGTTCACCTCGTCAGTCCGATGTTCTCATTGTTGCTGGAACTGTTGTTAACAAAGTTGCTCCAATGCTAAAACTTATATACGACCAGATGCCAGACCCTAAATGGGTTATATCTATGGGTGGTTGTGCCTCAGCTGGAGGGCCTTTCCCAACTTACTCAACCTTGCAAGGAGTAGACAGAATAATTCCTGTTGATGTTTACGTACCTGGATGCCCTCCAACACCGCAGGCTTTACTTTGGGGAATCTTAGAACTTCAAAAGAAGATTAAAGCAGTAAAAGAAGGAAAAGAATTTAAAGAAATTCCAGTTAAACAGGCAGCCCCTTCTTTCCCTATTAAAAAGTAAGGCATATAACATAGGGGTATGCCGTTGCCTTGGATAAATTTAGATAAGCTTTCTCTATTTAAAAAGAAGTACAACTTAAAGTTTGAAAAAGCAGGAAAACTACCTTACGTAGAAGTTCCAAGGAATAAACTCTTACAGTTCTTAAAAGAAATTAAGGAACACCCTGAGTTTGAGTTTAAACACTTTATAGACTTTACCGTTGTTGATTATCCTTTTCATAGTCCAAGATTTCAGGGAGTTTATATACTTTTTTCTCCCCTTCTAAAAAAGCGAATCTGTGTTAAGTCTTGGGCTGAAGATGATACTCTTCCTTCTTTAATAAGTCTATGGAAGGGTGCAAAGTGGGCTGAAAGAGAAGCTTGGGATATGTTTGGTGTGTCCTTTGAAGGCCATGAAAATCTAGTTCGTATGTTTATGTGGGAGGGGTATCCGTATCATCCTCTCAGGAAGGACTTCCCAAAAGAAGGAATAAAAGAGGTACATTTGCCTTCATTAAACCAAAGACCGGGAGAATTCCCAAGCCATGACTATGATGAGTACCACACTGTAGTACCAACCCTTGAGGATTTGGAAAGAACAGAAAAAACACGAATACCAAAAAAACAAGCTCAAGTGGTTTTAAACTGGGGACCTCTCCACCCAGGAACCCACGGAACAATATGGTTTTTGTTTGACCTTGAAGGTGAGGTTGTAAAAAACTGCGATATTATACTCGGACAGCTCCACAGGGGAATTGAAAAGCTTTCAGAAGACATTACGTACACTCAAATAATCCCTTATACAGACAGAATGGATTATATCTCTGCAATCTGTAGCAATGTGGCTTATGTGAATGCTGCTGAGAAACTGCTGGATGTAGAACCTCCTGAAAAGGCAAAGTGGATTAGAACAATGATGTGTGAGCTCCAGAGAATAAACTCTCACCTGCTCTGGCTAGGAACATTTGCTCTAGATATTGGAGCATTAACAATGTTCCTTTATACCTTCAGAGAAAGAGAAAAAATTATGGATATTATTGAAGGTATAGCAGGTATTAGGCTTAATTCATCTTACATGAGGATTGGCGGGGTTAGAAAAGACCTTCCAGAGGGAGCGTTAACTGTTATAAAACACTTCATAAAAGACTTTTACCAAAAACTTAAAGAGTATGAAGCTCTCCTCACAAAAAATAGAATATGGCAAAAGAGAAATATAGGGATTGGCGTTATATCAGAAGAGGATGTTTACCAGTACGGACTAACTGGGGTTGTTGCTAGAGCATCAGGAGTGCCTTACGACATAAGAGCCATCCAACCAACCGACGCATACTCAGAGGTAGATTTTGATGTTCCTCTTGGTACAACTGGAGACTCCTATGATAGATATCTTGTGCGTATGGAGGAGATGAGACAAAGTGCTAGGATTGTAGAGCAGTGTGTAAAAAAACTAGAAAAATTAAAAGATGATAAGTACATAGCCACAGATAACCCTTACGTTCTGCCAACCCTTGAAGAAACATTCACCTCTATAGAAGCTATGGTAAAAGACTTCAATCTCAGGATTTATGGAGAACAAGCACCAAAAGGAGAAATATATCTTTCTGGAGAAAATCCGCGGGGAGAACTTGGATTTTTCATAGTATCTCAGGGAGAAGGGCATCCCTATAGATTAAGAATCCGTTCCGGAGCTTTCTACAACCTCCAGATATTCCCAGAACTGATAAAAGGAAAAACAATTGCAGATGCAGTTGTACTGCTAGGTAGCTTAGACCCGGTTGTTGGAGAAACGGATAGATAAATCCGAAAATCAAACAGTGTTTCATTTTTTTATCTCTTATGCTAAGATGTTTTAGCAAAACCATATAAATTCAGGGGCAAACTGTGAAAGAGCTAATAATCACTAGTATAGTGTTAGGGGTTAAATCGCTGATTTTTATAGTGGGTATGTTTCTACTAGCTGCATACCTCACATGGATTGAGAGGAAGTTTGCAGGACACGTACAACAGAGGCCTGGTCCCCTTCATGTAGGTTGGCACGGATTACTACAACCTATAGCTGACGCTTTAAAAGTCTTAACTAAAGAGGATTTAGTTCCCCAAGGGGTTGATAAGTTTCTCTTTTACCTAGCATCTCTTCTAGCATTTGTCCCAGCTATAATGATTCTTGCAGTTGTT
>JALUFA010000224.1:0-1243 GCA_027052485.1 Hydrogenothermaceae bacterium | reverse complement strand
TGTTAGCTTTAGCCTTTGGAAGTATATCAATATATGGTGTTATCTTTGCAGGTTGGGCTTCAAACTCAAAGTATCCGATGATTGGTGGTCTTAGAAAAGCTGCTGTTCTCATTGGTTATGAAGTTGCTTTAGGTTTTGCACTGGTTGGGCCTATTATGCAGGCGGGAACCCTTTCGCTAAAAGGAATAGTAGAAGCTCAACAAGGTTTGTGGTTTATCATCCCAAACATCTTAGGATTTATTGTTATTCTGTTTGCCATTCTGGCCGAAACAGGAAGAACACCTTTTGACGTTCAAGAAGCAGAGGCGGAGCTTGTTTCTGGATATAACACTGAATACTCAGCTATGAAATTTGGTTTATTCCCACTGGCAGAGTGGTACATTGCTACATTTGTGTTAAGTGCAATTGCAGTGATACTGTTCTTTGGCGGATGGAATGGCCCTCATATCTTTGGTCCATTTTCTCCATTTGTGTGGTTTTTCTTAAAGCTTGCTATGATGTTTATGTTCTTCCTGTGGGTACACTGGACTTTACCTAGATATAGAGTAGATCAGATTACAGAAATTGCATGGAAAGTGATGCTTCCACTATCCCTTATAAACATACTAATTGTTGCTATCTGGATAATGATTTTTGGGTAAAGAATGGTTAACTATAGATATCTAGAAAGACCAAAGCTTACATATAAGGAGAGAATATTTTTCCTAGACTTTATTAAAGGTCTAAAAGTTACTATTACAAACTTTTTGAGGAGAACTGTAACAACTTTATATCCCTATGAAAAACTTATACCTCCCAAAAGGTTTAGAGGAACCCACGCTCATCGGGTTAGAGATGGGAAAGAGCCACCTTCATTTAAAGTTTTACTTCAATTTATGGATATAAAGGAAGGTGAAAGCAGATGCGTTGCCTGCTATATGTGCCAGCAGGCATGTCCTATGCCAACTTTATTTAATATAGAAGCGGTACAACTTCCAAATGGAAAAAAAAGAGTTGTCCGATTTGATATGAACTTACTTAACTGTCTGTACTGTGGACTTTGTGTGGATGCCTGTCCGGTTGATTGTATCATAATGACAGATGAGTTTGAAAATGCCGCTTATAAAAGGGAAGATTGTGTTATACATCTTGACGATATGGAAAAACGCGGAATTGATTATGATAGAAGAAGATATAACGAACCAGATAGAATTTGGCCTGATGATAAAAATCGAGAAAAACTGTGGGGGCATATAGAATGGAC
>JALUFA010000223.1 GCA_027052485.1 Hydrogenothermaceae bacterium | reverse complement strand
CTCTTGAAGTCTAGATATTATCTTGTTTATCTCCTCTGTGGCTTTTCTCGTTCTTTCTGCTAGGCTTCTAACCTCATCTGCAACAACGGCAAAACCTCTACCAAATTCACCAGCCCTTGCTGCTTCTATTGCTGCGTTTAAGGCAAGGAGGTTTGTCTGGTTTGCAAGCTCATTAATAACAGTTGTTATTTTGCTTATTTCTTCTGAAGATTCAGCCAGTTTTTCTATATTTTCAGCCAGTCTTTGGGCTTTTTCCTCTATTACTTTTATTTTTTCTATTGTTTCAGCGATGCTTTCCTTACCTTCTTCTGTTTTTTCCATAGTTTCTTGAGTTGCTCTAGATAGTACCTCTCCAACATTCTTTCCAATTATCTCAGCAGATTTGTTAACTTCATCTACATCCTGCAATATCTCTTTTAAACTTTCCTCCTGCCTATCAGACATTTTTAAAAGCTCTTTCCCATTCCTCTCTAAAAGAGAAGCACTTGAAAAAACAAGTTTAATGTTTTCTTTTACCTTCGCAAAAACCTTTGATATTGCGTCCATAAACTTGTCAAAGTAAAGAGATAAAAGTCCTATCTCATCATTAGCCCTATCATTCATACGAACTGTAAGGTCTCCTCGCGCAGCAACAGAAAAAGTTTCAACAAACTTATCAATAGGTTTAGATATAGAAACGATTATTCCAAATATCAGGAAGGAAATGATTATTAAAGAAAGTGGAGCTCCTATGTATATTATCTTTTTTATCTGCTCTAATGTTTGCTTTGTATCCTCAAATCCTTGGACATATATATCAGATTTTAACTTGGCAAGTTTTGGGAAGAACTTCCTTGCCTCTTCTGCAAGAGGCGTAGCTCTTTTATGATAAATTTTGTACGCCTTGTATCTCTCTTCTGGAGGTACATTTTCTAGTGTTTTCATCAGATTGTACCCATCTTCTACAAAAGCAATGGCAGTTCTCTCTGCATCTTCTAAAAGTTTTAGCTCTTCAGGTGAAGAGACAGTACTCCTTAGCTCTTTAAACTCTTCTTTTATCTTTTTGATACGTTGCTCTAGTTTTTTTATGTCCTTCTGATAATCGGAACCAAGCATTATATTTCTGGTAAGGCGGCTTACGTAGTTCATATTTTGAAGTATATCTAAAACTAGAACCTGCCCCTTTACCGTTTTGGTTTCCATATTTAAGACTTTGTTTTCTATTTTATTGATATATGTGATAACTATACCTGCCATTACTATGTACGAGAGAACAATAAGTAAAAGGATAAGGTAGAGCTTTGTTTTTATGGAAACTTTCCTGAGAATATCCATTTAGCAGCCCTTTATGCTAATTTTTATAAAAATTATAGCATTATATCTTTTAATACTTGTGGTATCTTGATTAGCTTTTTTGAATCTCTGTCGATGCATCCATGGGTGGTTGTTCCAGTTGTGGAAAGTTTGTTGTTGGAGTTGTAAAGTTCATACTCAAATGAAAAAAGGTAGGAGTTAACAATAGAGGGTTTTAAGTAGATAGTAAATCTTTCTCCATACGGTAGAGCTCTTTTATAGTTTACCTGCAAAGAGGAAAGAATTACTTCAAGGTTAAACTCTTCTCTTAGTCTTTCATACGGAAAACCTTTAACCTCTAGGAAATACCCTCTAGCTTCCTCAAAGTATCTTACATAGTTTGAGTGATGGACTATCCCCATTGCATCGGTCTCATAAAAAAAGACCTTTCGGGAGTATGAAATCCAGTTTTCTAATCGGTTATCTCTTCCCACGTTCTCTGTGCTCCAACGATAAAACCTTGATAAAACTCGTTTATCTCTACTGTGAGTAAAATAGCATCAGACAGGTCTTTAAACTCTAGGTCGTACTCAGTTAAAAGAGCTATAGTTAACGTTCCCTTTTCTACAAGGGCATCCCATCCTTCTCCATAAGGTAAAAGGATGTGTATCTCTCCATTTTTTTTGTAGAGGTTAATAACCAGATAAAGTTCTTTTTCTTCTTCGTCAAACTCTACGTCCATATCAAGTTCCCAGCATTCTTCTTTATCTTCAATAAGTTCCTTTAGATAACTATCTGGTTCTACAATAGCTATGACTTCGTTATCG
>JALUFA010000222.1 GCA_027052485.1 Hydrogenothermaceae bacterium | reverse complement strand
TATCCAGACTAAACAGCAAGAGTATGGGTCCCTCCCGTGGTTTTCAACTGTGGGTCCCGAGCTTCAAGAAAAGCTCATGTCTCTCAATAAAGGCCTAGGAAGGGTCTTTTCCATAGAAGAGATAGAGAAGCTAAAGAAGAAAATCTTAGACCTTTACCACAAAAAAGGTTTTTACAACGCAAAAGTGTCCTACTACTTTAAGGGAAATACACTTGTTTTTAAGATAGATGAAGGTCAAAAAGCTTACATTGAAAAAATCGTTATCATTGGGAATAAGCAGCTTTCAGATGATGAGATTAAAGACGTTATGGAAACAAAAGAAAGGAACATCTGGAAGCTAAGATTTCACCCACACCTAGTAAAAGAAACTCTATACGAGGATATAGAAAAAATCAGAGAGCTATACCTAAACAAAGGTTTCTTTGATGTAGAAATTGAAAAACCTAAAATTGAGCTAAAGGAAGGAGAAAAGTACTACATATATATAAAGATAAAAGAGGGAGACAGATATAAGCTTGCAGGCCTAAAGTTCAAAAACAATGACCTATTTACAAGAGATGAGCTTTTAGGGAGATTTAAAAGAGACCTCAAAATTGGTGATTACTATAACGGTGAGCTTATTAAAAATATAAAAACAGAGATTTTAAACAAATACACAGACTTAGGTTTTATTTTCGCTCAAGTTTTAGACCAAAAAATACTAGATAAAAAGCACAAACTCGTAACCGTTGTTTACGATATTCAGAAAGGTAATGTTTACTACGTAAATTTAATTGATATCAGCGGAAATTATGAGTCCAGAGATTATGTTATTAGAAGGGAGCTCAGGTTTGCACCTGGAGACCTTTTCAAAAGGAAAAAACTATTCAGGTCTCAGGCAAGACTTTACGGACTAAAGTACTATGATATTGTAAGTTTCATACCTAAACCTGCAGGGAAAGATAAGCTAGACGTTAACGTAAAAGTACAAGAGAGATTTACAGGGCAAATATCTATTGGAGCCGGATACAGTCAGTTAACTGGGCTTTCCGTTTTTCTCTCGGTGAAAAAAGGAAACTTTATGGGTACAGGAGATAACGTATCCCTGTCTCTGTCCTACGGTACAAAATACAGAAATAACGAGTTTTCATACCTCCACAGATGGGCTTTTTACAAACCTATAAACCTTGGCTTCAGCGTATATGACAAGTACGTAGATTACGGAACTTTTGTAGCATATAAAATGGGTGTTTCTACATCAGCATCAATTGAGTTTAAAGAGTACTGGACTACAGGAGTAGGAATAAATCTGGAAAAAGGTAAATACTCCGATATAGATGAGGCAGCATCTTACTACATAAAAAAACAGGCAGGTTCTTACGACCTCTACTCTGCTTACTGGTTCATAGACAGAAATACTATCGACAACCCTATTCTTCCAACCCAAGGTTCAGACGTAAACCTAACGCTGAAAGCCGGCACAGGAACAAGAGACTTTTACAAAGGCGTATTCAGTACAAGTGTTATCATTCCAGACCATATATTCTGGACTGACTTTATACTCTCATTGAGGGCTAGACTTGGTATTGTTAGAGCTATAAATAAGGAAATACCTCTTGATGAGTTGTTCTTCGTTGGTGGTGATTTTACGGTTAGAGGTTTTGACTATGGAATGGCGGGCCCTTATGATAATAACCTCAACCCACTAGGAGCTAAAAACGAGATAGTACTAAACTACCAGCTTAACCATCCATTGGTGGAAAGATTCTTATGGTGGTACGTTTTCCTAGACCAAGGGAAAGGGTTCAACTCGTTTGATGATATGAGTTTATACAACTCTGTTGGTGCAGGCTTAAAGATAGTCACCCCAATGGCACCTATAGAGCTTTACTATGGAAAAGTTTTAAACCCACCGGCAGGAATAAGTGATTCAAGATTTGGTTTCATACTGGGAACATTTTTCTAATAAGAGGTTGGTATGAAAAAATTTATATTAGCGATAAGCTTTATTTTCTTTTTATCGGGATATTCCTTTGCAAAGGTAAAAATAACAACAACAATAAAACCATTAGCAGATATAGTAAAGGCTGTATGTAAGGATGATTGTAAGGTTTCTTATATC
>JALUFA010000221.1 GCA_027052485.1 Hydrogenothermaceae bacterium | reverse complement strand
ATCTTTGATATAAAAATATCTTTTCTTACTACAAAATTTTTTCTTTTCTTTACAATAGAGACTGCGTTTTTTTTCTTTTAACACAGGCTTTAGTTTTTCACATTTACACGAAGATTGACTGGTAGCGCATGAGTTGAAGAGAAACGTTAAAATGAAAAGGGGAAGAAAAAAAGCCCCTCTTTTTAACATAGTAAATCCTCTAAATTTTTTAATCGTTATTACTATATTCGGTTTTTAAAAGCTATTTTTTTAGCTTTTTCTTTCTTATTCTTATTGCGTCTGGGGTTACTTCTATTAACTCATCATCATTAATCCATTCCATAGCCTTTTCAAAGTCCATTTCTCTATGGGGAATAATCTTTACTCCTTCATCTGCACTCATTGCTCTCATATTAGTGAGTTTTTTCTCTTTTGTTATGTTAACCCATAGGTCGTTATCTCTGTTGTGTTCTCCAACTACCATTCCTTCATAAACTTCTGTTCCCGGAGGGATAAAAAAGACTCCTCTGTCTTGAAGGGAATTTATTGCATAAGGTGTTGCTACCCCTTGTCTATCTGCTATCAAAGCTCCATTTTGTCTTGTTTTTATCTCTCCAGCCCAAGGCTGCCAACCTTCAAATATTGCATTTATAAGACCTTCTCCTTTTGTGTCTGTTTTAAACTCAGACCTGTACCCTATCAGACCTCTTGAAGGAATGATAAACTCAAGTCTAACCCTTCCGTATCCGTGGTTAATCATGTTTACCATCTGGCCTTTTCTTGAGCCGAGCTTTTCTGTAACAACTCCGACAAACTCTTCTGGTATGTCTATAACAACTCTTTCAACAGGCTCAAGTTTTTGCCCGTTTTCTTCTTTGATAATTACTTCCGGCTTAGACACCTGAAACTCATAACCTTCCCTTCTCATCATCTCAGCTAAGATTGAAAGCTGGAGCTCTCCTCTTCCCATAACTAGAAAGCTGTCGGGATTATCTGTGTCTTCAACTCTTATAGCCACGTTGGTTAATGTTTCTTTAAACAGTCTGTCTCTTAGATGTCTTGAAGTTAAAAATTTTCCACTTCTTCCTGCAAATGGGGAGTCGTTAACGGAGAAAATCATAGAGATAGTTGGTTCTTCTACGGTAATAGGTGGAAGTGGTTCTGGATTTTCGGCATCTGCTATAGTTTCTCCTATATATATGTCGTCAAGGCCAGCAATGGCTACTATATCTCCTGCTTTTGCTTCTTTTGTTTCTACTCTTTTTAAGCCTTCATAAGTGTATAAAGCCCTTACAGTACCTTTCACTATGGAGCCGTCTCTCTTAACCACTGAAACCTGTTGCCCGACTTTTACAGAGCCGTTAAAAATCCTACCAATAGCTAGTCTTCCTACATAGTTATCGTAATCTAGTGATGTGATTAAAAACTGTAGTCCTTTATCTGGGTCGTAGGTAGGTGGTGGCATGTAGTTTATAATTTTTTCAAAAAGTGGCTTTAAGTCTTTTGAGTCATCATTTAGGTCTTCTTTTGCTATTCCATCTCTTCCTATGGCGTAGATTATGGGAAAATCTAGCTGTTCTTCATCTGCATCAAGGTCTATAAAAAGGTCATAAATCTCATCTATTACTTCATTAACCCGTGCGTCAGGCCTGTCTATCTTGTTGATTACTACTAGTGGAGTTAAACCTGCCTCTAGTGCTTTTTGAAGGACAAAACGGGTTTGTGGCATTGGCCCTTCTGCGGCATCTACTAAAAGGATTACCCCATCAACCATTTTTAAGGTTCTTTCTACTTCTCCTCCAAAGTCCGCGTGTCCGGGAGTATCAACGATATTTATTTTTACGTCCTTGTAGCGAATGGCCGTGTTTTTAGCCATTATTGTGATACCACGTTCTCGTTCTAGGTCTATGTTATCCATTATTCGTTCATCAACTTCCTCATTCTCTCTGAATGTTCCACTTTGTTTTAAAAGGGCATCTACAAGAGTTGTTTTTCCGTGGTCTACGTGGGCTATAATAGCAATATTTCTTATATCCTCACGTACTGCTTTTTTTTCTTCTGTTTGGTTCAAGTTCTTACTCCTTAGTTTATTCTTTTAATAATCAAATCTTTTTCTCTTTCTGGAAGGTTATCAAATATAGGAAGTTTTTTCAGTTTTGCAGGGTTCGTTTCCCCATTTACGTTTATTATGATAATTCTTCCTTCTCCGCTATTGTAAAGGTTTACAAAGTCATCTACCGCACCTATGATGGTGAGCTTTCTTTCATTTACTAGGTTTTTGTACTTTCTTAATGCAAGCTCAACTTGATAGTCAACATTTGCTTGAACGCCTTTTATCCACTTTTTCTCAAAATCTAGTTTTTGATTTTTTAGATTTGCTAGAGGTATAAATAGATGGTCTAGTTCTCTAATAATATCAAAAGGCTCTTCTTCATAGTTCCCAAGGGCTGCTTTTACTGCTCCACAGTGGGAGTGCCCTAAGATTAAAAGAACAGGTGTGTGTAGATGTAAAACTCCGTAATCAACAGAACCAAAGCTAGTTAAAAGCTGATTTCCTATATTTCTAATGGCAAAAATTTTATTGATTGGGTTCTTTTCTAACACGTTCATGTGAACCCTAGCATCAGAGCATGAAACAAGGGTTATGTACGGTTTTTGTTTGTTTTTAAAGTTTTCAAAGTAGCTTTTAGGATGTTGTTTGATGAACGACTTATCATACTTTACTATTTCCTCTATAATTGATGGGACGTCTTTTGCTAGAGATATTCCAAATATAGTTAACAAAACTATAAGTATCTTTCTCATCATTTCCCTCCCTTTTAATATCTTCCAAAAACTCTTTCATATATGTACGGAACATTTTTTAGAAACTTTTGTACGTCAAAAATCTCATTAAGTTCTTCTTCTGTTATATACTTCATAACTTCTGGGTCTTGTTTTAATGCGTCTATAAACATCAGACCTTCTGTGTCCCATGCTTTCATAGCGTTTTTTTGAACTATATCGTAAGCTTCATCCCTTGATAAGCCTTTCTCAACCAGTGCAACAAGTACCTTTGAGGAAAAGTAAAGACCTTTTGATAAGTCCATATTCTTTTTCATTCTTTCTGGGTAAACAACCAAATCTTTTAAAACCTTTTGGGTTAGATTAAGGATGTAGTCTAGGGCTATTGCACTGTCAGGCATAATGACCCTTTCCACCGATGAGTGGGAGATATCCCTTTCGTGCCATAAGGCTATGTCTTCCATTGCAGGAATTGCGTTTGCCCTTATAACTCTGGCAAGACCTGTAATTCTTTCACAGGTGATAGGGTTTTTCTTGTGGGGCATTGCTGATGAGCCTCTTTGCCCCTTTTTAAATGGTTCTTGTGCTTCCAACACTTCTGTTCTTTGAAGATGTCTTATCTCTACAGCGATTTTTTCAAGGGATGATGCTGTTATTGCCATTGCTGTCATAAACTCGGCATGTCGGTCTCTTTGTACTACCTGATTTGAAACAGGTTCAGGTTTTAGTCCAAGCTCTTCTAAAGCGATTTTTTCAACTTCAGGAGGAATATTTGAGTATGTTCCAACAGCTCCTGAGATAGCTCCAACAGATACTGTTTCCTTTGCCTGCTCTAGGCGTCTTCTGTTTCTCTTCATCTCTTCATACCAAAGGGCAAACTTTAAGCCAAATACCATAGGCTCTGCATGTACTCCGTGGGTTCTACCCATCATAACGGTATCTTTATACTTGAATGCATTTTCTTCAAGGATTGGTAAAAGCTGGTCTATATCTTTTAGGAGTATATCTATTGCTTCTCTCATTAGAAGACCTAGGGCTGTATCTATCACATCTGAAGATGTCACTCCAAGGTGGATGTATCTGCCGTTCTCTCCAACCTGTTCTGCAACTGCTGTAACAAAGGCTAAAACATCATGGTTGTAGACCTTATCTAGTTCATGAATTCTTTTTACAACTTTTTCATCTATATAAGTTTTTTCTTCTATCTCTTTTAATGCTTCGTCTGGGATTTTCCCTAGCTTGTTCCAAGCTCTACAAATTGCAATTTCTACATCTAGCCACTTTTTAAACTTGTTTTCTTCAGACCAGACCTTACCCATCTCAGGAAGGGTATAGCGTGCTATCATAAAAAACTCCTTACTGTGTTAATGGAAGGTAAATATTATATCAGTGATGGAGGGAAGGAAAACGGGGCTAAAAGTCTAAACTTAAACACTCATTAACAAACTGGTTTTCTGTCATAAGTTTTAGCTTTAATCTTCCCAGAAAACAACCATTTTTGCACGACTCTTTTAGATACTCTTTTTGGGATTGATTAAATGCCTTACCTACTCTCATCTGGGAAACTAACGTTCCACAGTTTTCACCTTTTTCCCCTCTCATATAGCAGCTTTTGTATATGGCATAGCTGAAGTGGCAAAACTGCTCTTTTGTTATCTTTTCTTTGGCATGGGACATTCCTACAGAAAAAACCAGAAAGAATAATAAAAGGGAAAAAAGTTTTTTCATAGCTATTCCCTGTTATGATAGGAAGTCTTTTAAGTGTTTTTTCATTGCAAGTGCTCTGAGCTTTTTCAATGCTCTATTTTCAAGCTGTCTTACCCTTTCTCTAGAAATCCCAAGCATCTCTCCCACTTCATTTAGGGTTTTTGGTTCTACACCTTCTAGACCGTATCTGTGTTTTATGATTTCTTTCTCTCTTTCATCAAGAACGTTCATTAAGCTTTCTAGCTGTTTATGTAGCTCTTCTTCTACCACCTCTTTTTCTACGTCTTCTGTTCCCTTTTTAGACATAAGGTCTACTAGGGTTGTATCCTCATCTTCTCCCACAGGCATATCAAGGGAGATAGGCATTCTTACTATTTGCAGGGCTTGTTTTACCTTTTTGGGACTGGCATCCACTTCTTTTGCAATCTCTTCTACTGTAGGTTCTCTACCTAACTTTTCTTTAAGCTTTTCGTATGTATCTTTAACTTTGCTAATAAACAAAGACTCTTTAACTGGTATTCTAACTGCGCCTGTCTGCTGGAATATGGTTTGCATTATTGCCTGTCTAATCCACCAGACCGCATATGATATAAACTTCACATCTTTATCAGGGTCAAATCTTTTTGCAGCCTCTATTAAACCTAGATTTCCAGCTGCGATAAGGTCTGTTAATGGTACACCCCACCCCATAAAGTTTTTGGCAACATTCACAACAAATCTAAGGTTCCCCTCTACAAGTTTTTTTAACGCCTCTTTATCGCCTTCTTTTGCCTTTTTTGCAAGTTCTTTCTCTTCTTCTGGAGTTAAGAGGGGATGTTTAGCCATCTGCTGGATATATAAGTTTAAGGTTGTTTGGTCTTTTCCGTCTGCCATGATTTATCCTCTCTTTATTGTGTACTGACAATCTTTAAATATAGAGCCTGTCAGCCAATATTAGTATGATGATTTTCAATATTAATAATAAGTTAATAAATAAACTTTAGCAAGGTTTTGTTAAATTTAGGGTTGAGGAAGCCTGTTAAGCCTCCTCTTTTTCCTCTTCCTGTGGTATTTCTACCTCTATACCTAATTCTTCAAGCTGCTCTTGGGATACGTAATCTGGCGCTCCTGTTAGAGGACAGATACCCTTTTGGGTTTTTGGGAAGGCAATAACTTCTCTGATACTGTCTGAATCTGTCATTAAAGCCAGTATCCTGTCTAATCCAAAAGCTAAACCTCCATGAGGGGGAGCGCCGTACTTGAGGGCATTTATTAAAAATCCAAACTTTTCTTCAGCCTCTTCATCGGATATGTTTAGCAGCTCAAAAACTTTCTTTTGAATATCTGGCCTGTGGATACGAATTGACCCTCCTCCAATCTCTTCACCGTTGAGGACAAGGTCATACGCTCTGGATTTAAATGATAGTGCAATATTTTTATCTTTGATGGCATCATCCAGTTTATCTATGTCTTCCTCTTTTGGAGAGGTGAATGGGTGGTGTAGGGATACTAGTCTTCCTTCCTCTTCATCCCACTCTACAAGTGGAAAGTCTACAACCCATGTAAACTTCCACTCACCTTTTGGTATCAGGTCTAGCTTTTCGGCAATTATCTTTCTTAAAAAGCCTAAAACTCTGTGGGTAGTATCATAGGTATCCGCTATAAAGATTAGAAGGTCTCCATCTTCGGCGTTCATTCTTTCAAACAGTTGTTGCTTTTGCTCTTCTGTAAAGAATTTTAGTATTGGTGAGGTTGATTTTCCGTTTTCAAGCTTTATCCAAGCCATACCTTTAGCACCAAAGTTTATAGCCTCTTTTGTCAGCTCGTCTATCTCTTTTCTTGAAAGCTTTGCTCCGCCTTTTATGTTTATACCTTTTACTATTCCACCACTTTCAACAGCTGACCTGAAAACTTTAAAGTCTACCTTTTTGGCTATATCTGATACGTCCACAAGCTCAAGTCCGTATCTTAAGTCTGGTTTGTCTGTGCCATACTTTTCAATAGCCTCTTTATAAGTCATTCTTGGGAATGGCAGTTTTAGGTCTATTCCTAGAACCTCTTTCCATAGGTAATGGATTAACCCTTCAGAAATTGCCATCACATCTTCTTCGTTAACAAAAGACATCTCAAAGTCTATCTGGGTAAACTCAGGCTGCCTGTCTTTTCTTAGGTCTTCATCCCTAAAACATTTAACAATCTGGAAATACCTTTCTATACCACCTACCATGAGTATCTGTTTGAATAGCTGGGGAGACTGGGGTAGTGCGTAAAACTTACCTCTTTCCAATCTGGCGGGAACGAGGAAGTCTCTCGCACCTTCAGGGGTAGATTTTGTAAGCATCGGTGTTTCTACTTCTAAAAATCCGTGTCCTGCAAGATACTCTCTGGTTTTCTGGTAGACTTCGTGTCTAAGCAGAAGTTTTTTAAACATTGAAGGCCTTCTAATATCAAGATATCTGTATCTTAGCCTTACTTCTTCGTTAACGTTGATGTTGTCTTCTATAGGGAACGGTAGGATATCGCAAGTGTTTAGTATGAGTAGTTGTTGTCCTACTACTTCTATGTTTCCTGTTGGTATTTTTGGGTTCTCTGTTCCTTCAGGCCTTCTTTCAACCCTACCCATTACACCTATTACATACTCGGAACGAACCTTTTTTGCCTTTTCAACTGCTTCTTTTGGTGATTTTGATGGGTCAAATACAACCTGAACGACACCTTCTTTATCTCTTAGGTTTATAAAGATAACTCCTCCGTGGTCTCTTACGCTGTCAACCCATCCTAGGAGTCTAACTTCATCACCTATATTTGCCTCAGTTAGTTCACCTGCAAAGTAATCTCTTTTAAAATCTCCTAAATGGTCTATCATTTTGTTTGCTACCTCTGGTTAAAAATTTTTTGCAAACCTTTATTATACCGTATCCTACCGTCTAAAAATTTCCCTGTTTAGTAAAGCCTCAGTGTTGTCTATGCTTTTTTTTGCCTCCTCAAGGGATACTTCTTCAAGATTGGAGAAAAATTGCTGTTTAGACTCTGTTATAACCTTAACAGGTTCTTTTGTTATTATCCTATCTGGAAACATTGCAAAAACTTCGGCAAGTTCAACAAAAAACAGGTTATTGAGTTTTTCTATACCATTAAAAATATAAATTTTTCCTTTTTTTAAATTTGCAGTTTCCTTTTTTACCTTAAAAAGTTTTATTTTTTGCATCTGCACTTGAAAATTAAACCGAATATTTTTATTTTTTCATAGCTAAACTTTTAACACTATTTATC
>JALUFA010000220.1 GCA_027052485.1 Hydrogenothermaceae bacterium | reverse complement strand
CCATATAGATAGGCAAAAGTCTACCATTTACCTTAACTATCACCTCTACTAAGCCATTTATCGGTGAAGGATTTACAGCTGCAACTTGGGCTCTTCCCAGTACTGGTTTCAAAGCTTTTTTCACATCATCAACACTTAAATTACACTGAGCTGCCATAGATGTAGCAGCAATGGATACGGTGGAAACTAATCCTAAAACTAACTTTTTCATTTTTTACCCCATTTGATATTTGTTTACTGCATTATAATATATGAAATAAAAATTTAGTAAAAATCCTGTGAAAATGAAAAAATTCTTAATTTTTTTTCTGTGTGTATTCTACCTAGCAAAAGGCTTAGAAATATCTAAAGATGACACTGTTTTTTCTTTAAAGGAAAAAATAAAAACGCTACCTTTTAAGGAAAAAATTAAGCTGCAAGTTTTAACAGATATTAATGAAGGAAAAATACAAGAGGCAAACCAGCTTTTATACCTGTATAAGATTTTAAACACTTACCCAAAACAAAACAGTCTTTTAGATAACGTTTATCTTCTGCCTGAAAATCAAACTGCCGTTGTTGTGGAAAAATCTAGCCAAAGGCTGGTAGTACTAAAAGAAAAAGAAGGAAATATAGAGCAAATTTTTAGCTCTGGGTGTATAACAGGTAAAAGGCAGGGAGATAAACTTAAGGAAGGAGACCAGCGAACCCCAAATGGAATATACTTTCCAATAACGTTTATATCTTCAAAAGATTTAAGTCCAATTTATGGGAATGGCGCATTCCCTCTGAACTATCCCAATATTATAGACAGATTGCTTTTACATAAAACTGGGAAAGGTATCTGGCTCCATGCCACAAATGATGATAACAGACCCCCTTTTAGCTCTAACGGATGCGTGGTTGTAAAAAATAAAACCTTTAATCAGTTAAAAAATCTTATCCACCTAAAGGCCACTCCCGTTATTATTGTTGACAGGTTTAACTATATAACCGCAGATGATTTTGTTAAAACGAGAAATTCTCTATTAGAGTTTCTTTTTAACTGGAAAGATGCGTGGGAGCACGCTACAAAAAACGGAGATGTAAAAAAATATCTTTCTTTTTATTCTAAAAATATGGTATCTCCTTACGGAGATTTTAAACATTTTGCAAAACATAAGATCGCTGTCTCAACATATAAAAAGTATATAGATATTTCCATTAAAAATATTTATATATTAAAAGATGGAAGGATTTTAAGTTTTGGTAATATCTACAGTATTGCCTTTGATATGAAGTACAGGTCAAACAACTACAATTGGAAAGGTAAGAAAATTTTATACATTATAAAAGAAGGAAAAAAATGGAAGATTTTAGCGGAAGAAAATCTGTAAAAGGCTTTAGCAGAAGAAATTTTATAAAATCAGCTGTTTTACTGCCATTGGTTGCTACAGACTCCGCTTTTGCAAGGGAAAGCTCAGTAAAAATTGAGCTACTACCAAAACCATTTGAGTACTATATAAAACGAGGAAGGTCAAAAGGTAGTACTGTTCTTGTGGTAGGTGGGATACATGGAAACGAGATAGGAGCATATAAAGCTGCTGATATGCTGGTAGATGTAGAGATAGAAAAAGGAACGTTAATAGTAGTTCCCCGCTCAAACTTTACTTCAATACTTGCAAATCAGCGGGGCTATAACGGTGATATGAACCGAAAGTTTAAGTATATACCGAAAAAAGACCCAGATTACCCATATGTGGAGCAGTTAAAGCAGCTCATCCTTGAGCTTAGACCAGACGTTGTTGTCTCACTCCACGATGGTTTTGGTTTTAATAGATTGAACAAGCATCACTGGGGGCAATGTGTAGTAATAGATGAAAGCCGGTATAAAAACTTTCCGCTATACAACATAGCATCCTATGTTGTAAATGAGGCAAACAAAGAGATAAAAAATCCCAAATGGAAACTTGACGTTTACAACACCCAGACTTTTACATCTGATAGGCACTTGGAACAGCGAAAAGCTCTTACTGGATGGTGCTTAACCCATAACATCCCTGCGTTTTGTTTTGAAGCTTCAAAGCAACTGCCAACAACAAAGGATAAAGTGAAAACCCATTTAACTATGCTAAAACACATTTTTGAAATCTACTCTGTAAAGATAAAACCCTCTCTTGACTATCTTATAGATGAAATAAATACATACCTGCACCCAAAGCCTACAACCGTAAAACTTTCTGTTAATGATAGATTGGAAAGAGTAGCAAACTGGAAAGTGTTTAAAGTTCCTAGAGGCAGTCATGTAAAAATCCTTGATGTTAACGGTACCCGTGGAAGTTTTGTAGTTCCTGATGATATAAATCTTAACCTCAACAAACTCAAGATAAAACACATGCTAACGTTTCACACCCAGATTGATAACAGTAGAGTTTTTGATTTTAGGGTAAAGGTTATATAATTGATTTACCTTAAACCTATGATGGAGAAACATTAATGAAGATAGCTATAGGCAGTGACCACGCAGGTTTTGATTTAAAAGAGATAATAAAAAATCACTTACAGGAAAAAGACATAGATATTATCGATGTAGGTACCCATACTAAAGAAAGTGTTGATTATCCCGTTTTTGGAGAAAAAGTGGCAGAAACGGTACAAAAAAGAGAGGCTGATTTTGGAATAGTTATCTGTGGAACAGGAATAGGAATATCAATCTCGGCAAATAAAGTAAAAGGCATAAGAGCAGCTCTATGTACCAACGAGTATATGGCTAGAATGGCAAGAAGACACAACGATGCGAATGTTTTAGCGTTGGGTGCAAGGGTTTTAGGTACCGACCTAGCCCTTAGCATTGTAGATACATTTTTATCTACAGAGTTTGAAGGTGGAAGACACGAGAGAAGGGTACACCTGATTGAAAAGATAGAGGAATTAAAACTGTAAGGAGGAGAAAATTGGCATTTTCTAAAATAGTTCTTGGATATGATGGTTCAGAGTCCAGTAAGAAGGCATTAAAAAAGGCTGTAGAGCTCGCAAAGAAGTTAGGAGCTGAGCTCTATGCAGTTTCAGTTGTAAAACCTCCAGAGTTTGCAGCTATAGACTTTATACCTCCTGAAGAGATAGAAGAGTATGAGAAAGAAGAACTATCAAAAGAACAGCAGCTACTTAAAGAAGTTATTGAGTACGCAAAGGAACATGGTTTAGAGGTGAAAACGGCAATCCTTGAAGGAGACCCTGCCGAAGAGATAATGGAGTATGCAGATGAGGTAGGTGCTGACCTTATCACTGTAGGACACAGAGGAAAAGGTGGTTTGAAAAAATTACTTTTAGGAAGTACTGCAAGTACCCTTGTAAAGTATGCTAATCAGTCTGTTTTAGTTGTTAAGTAGTTCTTTCTCTTTTCTTTTTTCATAGAGTTTGTAAATAATTAAGCCAACGGTTAAAATAACAAAGAGTACTCCAACGAATATAAAGTAGTACTCTTTTGCCTTTCCAAATAGAACCTCTGCCAGTTTTCCAAAAACGTATCCAACATAAAGGTAAACGCTCATCCATATTACTATTGAAAGAACATTGAAAAAGATAAATTTTTTAAAGCTGAAACCTGTTGCGCCCATTAGTACCATTGGTACAAGTCTCATTCCGTATAAAAATCTAATGATAAATATGGAGTAAACACCGTATTTGTTTAAAAGTTTTTTTGCAAAACGGTACTTACGTCTTGTTATTCTGTTTTTTAATAGAAGCTCTCTTCCTTTCCATCGCCCTAAAAAAAAGTATATAAGTTCGTGAACTAAAGCTCCGAGTGTGGCAAATATAAAAGATGGAAAAGCTTTTAAATATCCAAGCTTTATAAAAAATCCCGTTATCAAGACAAAGATTTCTCCTTCTAAAAATGTACCGATGAAAACTGCAATGTAACCGTACTCTTTTAGAAAGGCTTCTAAGTGTTCTATTTTTTCTCTCCCTGATAGGGTTTAGGTAAATATTTTAAAAGAAAAACGGGAGGAAAACCTCCCTATTATTTGTTCTCTTTTTTATCTTCCTTTGGTTTATCTGTTATAGGTACTGCTGGAGGTACACATAAGGTTTGAGCTCTTTTTCTTTCTATCATGTAGTACAGGAGTGGTACCACAACAAGGGTTATAAGTGTAGATGCGACGGTACCAAAGATTAGTGATATTGCAAGACCATTAAATATTGGGTCAAAGATGATAACGAAAGCACCAACAACGATAGCTGCAGCTGTTAGAAGGATAGGTCTTGTTCTAACTATTCCAGCTTCTAGTAGTGCCTCTTCAACAGGGTAACCTTCTCTAAGTTTATCTTCTGCAAACTGAACTAGGAGAATGGAGTTTCTTAGGATAATACCTGCAAGGGCAATGAAACCTATCATTGAGGTTGCCGTAAAGAATGCGTGCAGTAGCCAGTGCCCGGGTATTATACCAACAAGGGTAAATAGGATTGGAGACATGATAACAGCTGGCATTTTAAATGAGCCGAACCATCCAACAAGAAGGATATATAAGGCTACTATTGCTACGGCAAAAGCTATTCCCATGTCTCTAAACGTTTCGTAAGTTACCTGCCATTCGCCATCCCATTTCACGTAATATCTGTCGGTAAACTCAGGTTGGTGAGTGAATAGAACCTCTATACCTTTTCCATCTGGAGTTTGGATTTTTTCTATATCGTCTGTTAAGTCAATAATTGGATAAACAGGGCTACCCACTTTATCGCTTACATTTGCAACTACGTAAACAACAGGTTGAAGGTTCTTTCTGTAGATATCGTGTTGGGTTGTTCCTTTTTCAACTTCAACAAGTGAAGATAGAGGTACACCTCCTTTTGGTGTTGGTATCTTCATTGCTAAAAAGTTTTCTAGATTGTTTTTGTACTTAGGGTCTAGGGAAACTACTATTCTAGGGGGTTCAATATCATTACCGTTATAAATAAGACCTACGTTGTATCCAGAAAGGGCAACCCGTACAGTTTTGACAAGCATATCCTTTGTCATCCCAAGCTTTTCTATCTGGTCTTGTTTTACCTTAAGTACGTACTGTACCTGTGGGTAGTTTGTGTAGATACCTATGTCAATAAGCCCCGGCGTGCTTTCAAAGAGGTGTTTTATCTTTTGTGCGATTTTTAGCTGTTCTTCATAGTTTGGACCATAAACCTCCGCAACTATCGGAGACAGTACCGGTGGTCCCGGTGGAGGCTCTACTACTGCTACATACTTGGCATGGTGTTTCTTTGCTATTTCTTCTACTTTTGGTCTTATTCTTTCTGCTATCTCGTGGGACTGGGCTTTTCTCTTGTATTTGTTTACGAGGTTTATCTTAATCATTGAGTAGTACGGCGCTTTTCTCAAGTAGTAGTGTCTTACAAGTCCATTAAAGTCAAATGGTGCCGGAACTCCTACGTACATAACGTAGTTATCAACTTCGTTTACCCCTTTAATGTAGTCTGCTATGTCTTTTGTTGCCTTATATGTATCTTCTAGTGTTGCATATTCTGGCATATCAAGGACTACAAAGAGCTCACTTTTATTGTCATACGGGAGCATTTTTACTAGTACTTTTCTATCCACAAGTAGCCAGATAGAGCCAGCCAGTAAAAGCCCTAGGAAACCTAGAAAAGCCCATCTTTTTAGTCTACTTCTAAACAGTGGTAGATAAATCCTTTCAAAAAGCCATGCTAAAAATCCTGCTCTTCTTTCTTCTTCTTTTTCTAATGCTTCTGGTGATTCGCGTTTTTCATCGTGCTTTAGCCATCTAACTGCAAGGTAAGGGGTGAGGATAAACGCCAGCAGCATGGAGAAAAACATTGCAACAGATGCGTTTATCGGAATTGGTCTCATGTATGGTCCCATTAAACCTGTAACAAAGGCCATAGGCATCAATGCAATGATTACTGCAAATGTTGCCAGTATAGTTGGGTTTCCTACCTCATCGGTAGCAACGATTGCCGCCTCTTTTTCCGGCAGTTTACGCATAGAAAACCATCTGTGGATGTTTTCAAGGACAACGATTGAGTTATCAACGAGAATACCTATGGAGAATATAAGTGCAAATAGGGTAACCCTGTTTAGTGAATATCCATACATCTCACTTAGGAATAGGGCTATTGCAAGGGTTACAGGAATAGTAATAGCAACGATGAGAGACTCTCTCCATCCAAGGGTGACTGCGATAAGTAAAACAATCGAGAATGTTGCTATAAGTAAGTGTTCTATCAGTTCGTTTGCTTTTTCTGTAGCCGTTTCACCGTAGTTTCTGGTAATTTTTACGTCTATATCATCAGGTATGATTTCACCTCTTAGGAGGTTTAGTTTTTCTATGATTGAATCTGCAACGACAACTGCATTACTTCCAGCTTTTTTAGCAATCGCAATTGTTACTGCATTGTACCTTTTATTTAAATCAGCCCCTGAGGCGGCTCCATATCCAAATCTGACGTAGTTTGTAGGTTCGCCTTCTCCCTCAAAAATCTTCGCTACATCTTTAAGGAAGATAGGTTTGCCATTGTAAACGCCTATTACAGTGTTTTCTACATCCTTTACAGACTTAAACAGTTTTCCTGTTCTTATTTTGTATCTGTAGTCATTTTTTGTGATAAAGCCCGATGGTAGGGATGTGTTGTTTGCCTCTAGCATTTTTACAACTTGAGGAAGCATTATGTGGTACGCGTTTAGCTTGACAGGGTCAAACCATACATTTATCGTTTTTGGTTTTGAACCTAAAATCTGGGTTTCAGATATGTTGTTAAGCTGTTTAAGCTCATCCTCTACCACTTCGGCAACCCTTCTGATTTCGTATGAGGAGTACTTATCACTGTAGAGAGTTATTGCCATTATTGGAACATCATCAATAGATTTTAGCTGGACTATAGGCTGCATAGCCCCTTTAGGCATTTTGTAGTAGTTTGCCATTAACTTACTGTAAAGTTTTACCAAACTATCTTCAGGGTCTGCTCCAACTTTAAATCTCACTGTAACCATTCCAAAGCCATCACTGGCATAGGAGTAAACGTACTTAACCCCTGTAATCTCCCACATAAGTTTTTCTAGAGGCTTGGTTACCTTTTTGTCTACCTCCTTTGCCTCAACCCCTGGGTATGGAACGGTTATATCAATCATTGGAACGACAATTTGAGGTTCTTCGTCCCTAGGGGTTGTTAAGATTGCAAACAACCCAAGGAGTAAAGATGCTAGCACTAAAAGTGGCGTAAGCGGAGAATCTATAAAGGCTTTTGCTATCTTACCAGCAAGCCCTAACTTTTTTAATCTATTTTGTTCCTGACTCATTGTGTCCTCCGTTATAATCTTACTTTACAGCCATCACAGGCTCTTTCTACACCTTCAATAACTATCATCTGCCCTTCTTTTAGACCTGATTTAACCTCGTACATGCCGTTGTAAACTTCCCCAAGTTTTACAGGTGTGAACTTTAAAAGACCGTCATTTCTAACAATGAAAACCCCTGCAACTTCGTACCATCTTTTGATAGCTGTTGGAGGAATGAGTATTTTCTTTGTAGTTTTAACAGGTACCCACGTCCTTCCGTAGAACCCAACACCAAGGTTTTTCTCTTCCGGAAGGTCAACTTTTATGCTAAACGAGTTGTTAGCAGGGTCTGCGTTGCTATTTTTCTCTACAACAGGTGCCACAAAATCTTTGTTTAGTGGGTCTATATGAACCTTTAATTTATCTCCAACTTTCACCCTATCAACGTACTTTGCATCAATGAGAGCCTGAAACTGGATGTCTTTGTTTCCTA
>JALUFA010000219.1 GCA_027052485.1 Hydrogenothermaceae bacterium | reverse complement strand
TCGTTGATCTTGCTGGATGAAGCGTTAGTTGCCAAGTTCCTCATTTCTTTTTTTATTCTTATTGGTTCCTTAGTAATTATCTATTTTTACCTCCAAAAATCTGGCAAAACTCTTCCGATAAAGGCAAAGGGGGATATAAAGATAAAAGATATTAAGTACATATCTAAAGATAAAGGTTTCATTCTCATAGAGCTAAAAGGCAATGAGTTTTTTTTCTCCTTTGATTCAAGTAGAATAGAGTTAGTAAAATCATGGGAATCTCATTTGAATGAAAAGAAGGATAGTTCTTAGTTTTTTACTACTGCCATATGTAGCCTTTGCTGAAAATAGTTCATTAATAAATCAGACCTTAGCACAGTTAAACAATCTAGATATAACTTTAAAAATCCTATTTTTAATAACAATACTGGCTCTTGCACCATCTCTTCTTATAACCCTCACATCCTTTGTGCGAATAGTAATAGTGCTATCTTTACTAAGGCAAGCTTTGGGTATTCCACAGTCTCCTCCTAATCAAGTAATCATAGCTCTTTCATTATTTTTGACATTTTTTATAATGAAACCAGTATTCGAGGATATAAATAAAACTGCTATACAACCCTACTTAAACCACCAGATTGGAGATATGGAAGCTATCCAGAGGGCATCTATTCCTATAAAGAAGTTTATGCTGCATAACACGCGAAAGGAAGACCTAAAGCTTTTTCTCGACCTTGCAGGGGAAAAACCAAAATCGCCAGAAGACGTAAGTATGCTATCACTAGTTCCAGCCTTTCTCGTAAGTGAAATAAAAACAGCTTTTGAGATAGTGTTTGTGATATTTTTACCGTTTTTGATAATTGACTTACTCGTTGCAAGTATCCTCATGTCAATGGGTATGATGATGATACCTCCAATGATGATTTCTTTACCGTTTAAACTGATACTTTTTGTACTATCAGATGGATGGGAACTTCTAATAAAAGCACTTATAGAGAGTTATAAATGACGTTAGATCAAGCTATCACTCTTATGAATAAGACATTTGAGATGGCTCTACTGGTTGGAGGACCCGTTATTCTTATAACTTTTCTCGTAGGGATTATTGTCAGTGTATTTCAAGCAGCTACCCAGATTAACGAGATGACATTGACCTTTATTCCAAAAATAGTAGCAACACTGGTAGCCATAATAATTTTTGGCTCTTGGATGTTTAGAAAACTTGTAGACTTTACCCATGAACTTTTTAACGCAATTCTTACGTTGATAAGTTAAAATGCAGCCACTAATTACCGTATCAGATGCTATCTCAATAGGTTTAATCTTTTCTCGGCTTGTTGCGTTTTTTTCCGCCTTTCCAGTTATAAACTCAAACTTTGTACCGTTAAACGTAAGAATTATGCTAGTAATAGCCCTGTCATTTTTTATACTAAAGTACGTACCAGTTCAGACTATCAACGTTAACAATCTAAGTGTTAGCTGGATACTTTTACTTGTTTTAAAAGAACTTATTGTAGGATTTGCCCTTGGGATACTGACTCAAACGATAATAGCCATTTTTTCTTACGCAGCAGAGATAATAAGCTACTTTATGGGACTTACAATAGCAAACGTTTTTGACCCAACATTCGGTCAAGTATCGGTTATAGATAGGTTTTTTATACTGTTATTCTATCTGCTATTCTTCGTTAGCGGTAGTTATCTAGTCTTTCTGGCAGGTCTTATTAAGAGTTTTGAAATCATACCCTTATACAATCTAGATATAAACTTTGGTGGATTCGTTTTTATTCTTAGCAAGGTATATCTTCTATTTCTTCTGGCTCTTAAAATGGCATTTCCGCTTATAGTCATTTTACTTATGGTAAACGTGGCTCTGGCTTTGATTAATAGACTTATACCCCAGATTAACGTGTTTATTGTCGGGCTTCCTTTACAGATTTTTGTAGGATTGTTATCTCTCGCTTTAGGTTCAGCAGCAATACTGTTTTTTGCAAACAGTGTGGTGCGTAAGTTTGTTGAGTATTATCTGTTCTCAATAAAGGCATTTGGTACTTAGATGGCAAAAGACCCAAGTAAGACGGAAAAAGCTACACCGCGGCGGCGCCAAAAAGCGAGAGAGGAAGGACAGGTTGCAAGGAGTTTAGAT
>JALUFA010000218.1 GCA_027052485.1 Hydrogenothermaceae bacterium | reverse complement strand
CTTGCCATCACCGTTTTTCCCCATTTATAATCCCTTTATAACTTGTTTAATCTTGTTTAAAAGTTTTTTAGTTATGTTGAATCCCAATTTTTTCTTTCGTTTTGCCCTTTTTATTATATCGGCTGCCAGAAGTCCATACAAACTTTGCTTAAGCTTTAGGTCATCAATATTTAAAGAGGATTTGATATCCTCTACCTTTTTCTTCCCATCTACACTTTTTAAAACTCTCTGTTCTTCTTCATCAAGCTCAGCTTTTTCTGCTCTTTCTTCCCAATTTTTGTTTTTCTGGAAAATCAGTTTTTCGTCTGAAATTTTCCTTTCAGCCTCTTCAGGAGTTAGATATCGACTCAGATAAAGTATCACCTTTTCTGCTGGAACAGTTTTTATTGTGTTTTTAGGAAACTTAACAAAATCTGGTGTGAATGAAAATTTACCGACCTTTAAATCTTTAAGCTCAGGTAGTTTTTGAGTTGTGTAATCAGACAAGCTGGATACATCCACACCACATTTATTAAGGATGGCATCAAAGTTTGTTTCAAGGTAAACGTAAAAAACCTTATCTACATCCCTAATAAGAACCAAATCCCCTCCCTTAAAGTAAAGGGCATATTTCTTATCTCCAGCATCTATTACTAAAACACCACTCTTACTGTCTTTGTTTAGTATTTGAAGAATATCAACCAGATTGAATATTTCAAGCTCACCAGATAGAACCATAATCTAATCTCTCTTTTGTTTTTTAAGATAAAGCTTCCTCTAATTTTTTTATTACCTTTCTGATTTCCATTAACAGGAGCCCTAGTTTAGCAGTTGGTGGTGCTAAAACTCCTAAAACTGCTAAATCTTTTATTCCTGTAAAGATTACGTACCCTTTCGTTCCTTTAACGTATAGTTGCTCTAGTTCACCCTTTTCTAGCTCAGATGCAACCCTTTCACCTAAAGATAGTATTGCTGCACCCATTGCAGCTACCCTATCCTCATCAACTCCAGGAGGTAATACTGACGCTATAGATAAACCATCTGGGCTTATAAGGACAGCCCCTTCAGCTCCTGAATCTTTTACTAGTTCCTGCAAAATTTCATCAAAGTTATAAGCCATTTTTATCCTCCACTATTTTTCTATTTTAGATACTGGGTACACGTCTTTATAAATTCTTCGCGTCTATCCTCTTCTATTATATCTTCTGAAAGATCAGCTATAAAATTTTCGAGTTTAGATTTTGGGATTTCACCTTCTCCAAAGTTATACTTTTTTAGTTTTCTACCAAAAATCACTTTACCAACCGGTCCTATCTCTTTAATAAACGCCATTTTTATATCATCAAGAATAACCTTATCAAAGGTCTCTTCAGCTTGAAATTCTGGAATAGTTTCTTCTATAAACTCTTTATGCTCTTCTTTCTCTTCAGGAGTCTTTTGTGTTTTTATTTCAGTAGACATAATTTCAGTTTCTGGTTGAGGCTCTTCAAAACTTGCTGTTTCCTCCAAAGGATTTTCTTCCTGCGAAGTAGTAACGATTTCTTCGGCTATATCCGTTTGTTCTTCCTCTACCTCCGCTGGTTCAATGATAGGTTCCTGTTGGGTTAATATCTCCTCTAGCTCTTTTATATCTGGCGAAGGTTCATTTCTAGGTATAGAAATTTCTTCTTTTAATTCTTTTAACGTCTCTTGAGATGTATCTTGTTTAGATTCTTTGACTTCCGATACAGTTTTACCTTCTAAACAGCTTATTAATTTATTTTTCAGCTTTTCGTGTTCAAGTTTTAAAAGGGAGAACTTTTCTTTATTAGATAAAAATGAAACAATCAGATAATCATCTTTTATATCCAAAATAAAAATGTCGTAATCTTTTCCTTCAGCATATAAGTACTCCTGCTGACCTAAAATATCCTTAGATCTTACAAATTTTCGAGCCAGTAATGATAAGAGTTCAACAAGGGCTTTTTCTTTTTCTTTATTTAAAGATACGTAAGCTAAAGGCTCCTCCCCGTTGTAAACAACAACAATTTCTGGTTTAAGGTTAACCGAGAACTCTTTTAAATGCTTCAATAAACATTCTTTCATCATAGACTCCCCCAATTCTCAATTCTATAACTCTCCCTTCTCTAATTTATCCATTATAGTTTTTAAAC
>JALUFA010000217.1 GCA_027052485.1 Hydrogenothermaceae bacterium | reverse complement strand
GGGATAAGCATTATCTTTTAGGCTTCATCCCTACAAACATTCATCTTTTTGGAGTTAAAGACGGTAGGATTTTTCTACTTGGCGCAGATAAGTTAGGAAGGGATATATTCTCACGTCTTTTATATGGTGGTAGGATATCCCTTTCTATTGGAGTCATAGGTGTTTTACTATCCTTTAGTATTGGTGCTCTGGTTGGTGGAATATCAGGGTATTTTGGGGGATGGATAGATAATATCCTAATGAGAATTTCCGAGGTAGTGATGTCTTTTCCGGGATTTTATCTGATGCTGGCATTAAGAGCTATCTTTCCTATTACCCTGTCTTCCGTACAGGTATACTTTTTGATAGTTATTATCCTGTCCTTTATAGGCTGGGCGGGGCTTGCAAGGGTTATAAGAGGTATGGTTCTATCTATCAGAGAGCAAGAGTACGTTCTGGCTGCAAAAAGTTATGGAGCTTCCTCTTTAAGGATTATCGTAAGACATATACTACCAAACACATATTCTTACCTCTTAATATCAGCTACTCTTGCCATACCATCTTATATTCTTGGTGAAAGTGCCCTGTCTTTACTTGGACTTGGTATACAGGAGCCTTACGCAAGTTGGGGGAATATGCTTGCGGCAGCAAGAAACATCTCTGCGATTTCATCCTATCCATGGATACTAGCCCCAGGAGTTGCGATTTTTATCACTATACTTGCCTTCAATCTACTTGGAGATGCTTTAAGAGATGCGTTAGACCCAAAACTTAGAAAAAATCTTTAAAGGAGGAAAAATGAAAAAAAGAGCCCTCATCTCTGTATCAAACAAGGAAAAGGTTGTTGATTTTGCAAAAAAACTGGTTGAGCTTGGTTATGAAATTATCTCATCTTCAGGAACAGCAAGAGTTTTGAGAGAAAATGGAGTTCCTGTCATTGAAGTTTCAGAGATTACAGGATTTCCAGAGATAATGGGAGGAAGAGTGAAAACCCTACACCCAAAAATCCACGGGGGGCTACTTGCAGTAAGAGATAACCCAGAGTATATGAAACAGTTAGAAGAGCAAGAGATAACACCAATAGACATTGTTGCCATCAACCTCTATCCTTTTGAGGAAACCGTTAAAAAGGGAGCAGATTTAGAAGAGATTATTGAGAACATTGATATTGGCGGCCCTGCAATGGTACGGGCTTCTGCGAAAAACCACAAGTTTGTAACAATAATCGTAGACCCTGAGGATTATGATAAGGTAATAGAAGAACTTGAAAAAAATGGAGAAACATCCCTAGAAACTCGCCAAAAACTAGCTCTCAAAGCATTTAGACACACAGCCATTTATGACAGCATAATATCCTCAGTACTAAACGAAAAACTAGGAATAAATGAAAAGTTTCCGTATGAGCTCACCATTCCCCTTAGAAGAAAACAGAACCTACGATATGGAGAAAACCCTCACCAAGAGGCTGCTCTTTACGTATCCCAAGTGGAGCAGGAGGGATTATCTGTATCAAACAGTGAGGTTTTACACGGAAAAGAGATGTCTTACAACAACTACCTTGACGTTGAAGCGGCAACAAATCTGGTAAAAGAGTTTGATAAGCCTGCCTGTGTGATTGTTAAGCACAATAACCCCTGCGGAGTAGCAGTCAGAGATAACCAGCTTGAAGCTTACGAAGAGGCTTTAAGAAGAGACCCAAAATCTGCCTATGGCGGCATTGTAGCTTTCAATGAGCCTGTAAACCTTGAAACGGCAAAAAAACTTATAGAGATATTTTTAGAGGTGGTAATTGCCCCTGACTTTGAAGATAAAGCATTAGAGTTTTTAAAGTCAAAAAAGAAAAATCTTAGATTAGTAAAAATAAAAAACTTTGATAAAAAACCAGAAGGCTTAGACTACCGCAGAATTTCTGGTGGGATGTTAATACAGGACAGAGACCTGCAGCTTTATAAAGACTGGAAAGTTGTCTCGGAAAGACAGCCTACAGAAAAAGAAGTTAAAGACCTTCTCTTTGCGTGGAAAGTCGTTAAGCATGTAAAATCAAACTCAGTAGTACTTGCAAAAGATGAGGCTACAGTTGGTATAGGTCCCGGGCAAACGTCAAGGGTAGATAGTTTAGAAACAGCGATAAAAAAAGCAAAGGAGTTTAACCTTC
>JALUFA010000216.1 GCA_027052485.1 Hydrogenothermaceae bacterium | reverse complement strand
GATAAAGAGAAAAAGAGGAATCCTAGAGTTTGTAATAGATTCTAAGATTCTTACAAATTATGTTAAACAGTTTGGAAAATCTGGAGATAAATTTATACCTGACTTTTTATACTCAGCCTCTCAAAGACAGAAGAAACTGTTTTTGGATTACTTTATCCTAGGAGATGGATACAAAAAACCAGATGGAAAAACGTACTACTTCGTTAGCAAATCTAAAAGACTTCTTGATGGAATTCAAGCCCTGTATGCTACACTAGGAATATCTTCAACGGTTTACGAGCATAAATATCCTGATGAGAAAGTTTACTATAGGCTAGAAACGAGAAAAGATAAAAAAGGAAATAACAAGTACTACTCCATGGTTAGGGAGATAAAAGACGTTCCTTATAACGATTACATATACTCGGTTACTGTGCCTGAGGGATATATATTAGTTAGAAGAAATAACAAGATTGCAATTTCTGGGAACTGTATGTCTATGCGTGGAGTAAAAAATCCATCTTCCTACACAGTTACAAGCAAATTAACAGGTGCATTTAAAGAAGATGAAAAGACTAGAAATGAGTTTTTAAACCTTATCAACTCACCTAGAAATATTTAATGGAAAAGATAAGAGTTGTTGAGATTTTTGATTCTATTGAGGGTGAAGGTGGTCTTATCGGCTACCCCACTACCTTTATAAGACTTGAAGGATGCAATCTACGGTGTGTCTGGTGTGATACAAAATATTCCTACGATACGGATAAGTATCAGCTTTTATCCTTGGATGAAATTTTGGATAAAGTAAAATCCTTTAAAAACAAAAAAGTTTGTCTTACAGGTGGAGAACCTCTATATAATGAAGGTTTTGACGTTTTGTTTAAAACCTTACTAGAAGAAGGCTATTTCTTGATAGTTGAAACGAACGGAACGGTCTTCCGCAGTGTTATAAAGGATTTGTGGGAACCCTACAAAGATAGTATTTATATTGTTTGTTCTCCTAAGCCTTTTAGTAATTTTTTTGTGAATGAAAGACTTATTCCATTCATTAAAGAAGTAAAGTTTGTGGTAGATGAAGTTTTAAGAAAACAAGACATTTTAAATGTAATATCAAAGTTTGAAAATCTACCCCAGCTAACGTTTCAACCAGAGAGCAACAGACAAGATATGTTTGAAAAAGCGAGGAAGCTCCAGAAGGAGCTTTTAGAAAAAGGATTTGAGTTTAGGCTAATTCCTCAGGTACACGAAATTTTTAATCTGCCTTAACGGTCTCTTTCACCTCTTAAAAACTCTTCAACCATCTCTTTAGCTTTCCAGTCTGGATACTGGATAGGAGGGTGTTTCATTGTGTATGCTGAAATTGAGTATAAAGGCCCAGCTATGCCTCTATCTCTTGCAATTTTAGCACATCTAATAGCATCAATAGCAGAGCCGGCACTGTTTGGCGAGTCTTCCACATCAAGTCTAAGTTCTATATGCATAGGAACATCTCCAAAAAGTCTGCCCTCAAGTCTTATAAAGGCAACTTTTCTATCTTTTAACCACGGTACAAAATCACTTGGTCCAATGTGGGCGTTTCCCCAGCCAATATCATACGGAAGTAAAGAGGTTACAGCTTCAGTTTTTGAGATTTTTTTAGTTTTTAATCTTGACCTTTCAAGCATGTTTAGAAAATCTGTATTACCGCCTACGTTTAACTGATATGTTCTGTCTAATTTTACTCCCCTGTCTATTAAAAGCTGTGTTAAGACCCTGTGGGTTATTGTTGCTCCAACTTGTGATTTTATATCATCTCCTACAACTGGTATTCCTGCTTCTTCAAACTTTTTAGCCCACTCATCATCAGACACTATAAATGTAGGCATACAGTTTACAAAAGAAACTCCTGCCCTTAAGCAAGCTTCAGCGTAAAATCTTGCAGCTTTTTCTGCTCCAACAGGTACGTAGTTTATAAGTACATCTGCTCCACTTTCTTTTAATACTTTAACAACTATGTCTAAGTCATCTTCAGGAGCATCTGAAACGACAAATCTTATATCTTCTGGGTATTCTTCCATATGGGGGGCATATCCATCTAAAACTGGTCCTTTTCTAACCTTTACACCTGTTTCTGGGACGTTTGGATAAAAAACAGCAGTACAGTTTGGTTTTTCATAAATAGCTTTAGCTACATCTTTACCAACTTTTCTCTTGTCAATATCCCATGCCGCTACAACTTCTATATCCCACGGTTTGTATCCACCAGCGTCTAGATGCATAAGCCCACTTGATTCGATGTTCTGTTTTTCTTTGTAGTAGTGTATCCCCTGGATTAGTGAACTGGCACAATTACCTACTCCCGCTATCGCTAGTTTTATCTTTTTTGACATTAAAAGCCTCCTAATATTCAAGCATACCTTAGTATTTTAGCCTAAATGGTGTAAAAAAACAAAAAGCCCCCGTAAAAGGGGGCTAGGATAGAACGTTTTGTTAAGTTTTAAGGTTTATATTTGTTTAAGATTTCATCCCAAACTGTATCTGGGTTTTCAGGTTTGTACTGTTCTTTTAGTTTTGCAACTTTCTCTTCAAATGTTTCTTTTCTCGTTTGGTAGAAAACTCCTATAGGTACTTTTCCGTGGAATGGCTCTAGGTTTTCCGCGTCTGGGTTGTCAGCGTCTAGTGCGTGCTCTGCGTAGTAGTTCGCCTTTTCTTTGTCTGATGGGTCGTGTCCTAGTTCATTGTTTATGTCTATGAGTCTTCCTTTGTAGTACTTGAATGTATCAATTTTATTGTAAGTAGGGCAAGGAGATAGGATGTTTACAAAAGCAAATCCTGGATGTTCTATGGCTTTTTCTATAATTTCAGTCATATGTTTAGGGTTTCCTGCGTATGTTTGTGCCACAAATGTAGCTCCAGAAGCAATTGAGAATGCTAAAACGTTGAAAGGCTCATCAATATTTCCGTAAGGAGTTAAAGAACCTTTGTATCCTTTTCTTGAAGTTGGTGAAACCTGGTTCTTTGTTAAAGCGTACATTCTGTTATCCATTGAGATAACAACCATGTTAAAGTTTTTTCTAGCTGCGTGTGGGAAGTGTTCCATTCCTATTGAGAATAGGTCTCCATCTCCAGCAGTTACAATAGTTGGGATTTCAGGCTTTGCTAGTCTTACTCCAACAGCTGCAGGAACAGCTCTACCGTGGCAAGAGTGCAGACCGAATGCGTTCATCCATAGTGGCAGTCTTGATGAACATCCAATTCCAGATACCAATGAAAGGGCAGATGGATCTAGCTTTTCTTCAGAGAAAGCTCTTGTTAAAGCTGTAACAACACCAAAGTCCCCACAACCCGGACACCATGTAGGTTCTAGGTCTGATTTGTACTCTCTTGGAGGAAGTTTTTCCTCTAATCTTACAAATTGTATATCCATGGCTTATAACCTCCTTTGTTTAAATTTAAGCTTGTACTTGTTTCCCAAGTAGTTCTTCTACTTTTTCTTCTATTTCTTTAGGTATGAAAGGCTCACCTCTGTAGATGTTAAACTGAACGATTTTTGAAGGTGGAACATCTGTAAACATTCTTATGAACTTAGCTAGGTGTCCCATATAGTTTGCTTCAGGAACGAGTACTATGTCTGCCATTGAGGCAACTTTTTCTATAGCTTTTTTAGGAACAGGGTACACAAGCTTTGGATATAAAGCCGCCACTTTTATTCCTTTTTTTCTTAATCTTTGAATAGCCTCTTTTGCTATAGATGCGGTTAATCCCCATGTGATAATGGCAATATCTGCTTTTTCTCCTTCCTGTAGGTCTCCTAAATCCCACTCTATTAGATGTGGATTTTCATCTTCAATGTTTTGTATTTTTCTAAATCTCTTATCCATCATCTCTGTTCTTTCTTTTGGCGTTGTTCTTGGATAAGAGTTTTCTCCGTGTTCTAGTCCTGTAGCTGTGTATGGTTTAGGAGACTCTCCAGGTGCTAAGAATGGAGATAGCCCATCTTCAGTAATTTGGTATCTATATATGTTTTGGATATCTTCTGGATTTACTTCGCCTTTTTTGAGAGTTGGTCTTTCGATCAGTTTAGATTGGATTTCCTTTATATTTGGAGTAGGTATAGCTTCTGCCCTTAGTGATAGAGAAGCATCCGTTAAGAATAGTACTGGCAGTTGGTATCTTTCAGCTAAGTTGAAAGCTTCAATAGTTAAATGGAAGTTTTCTTCAACGTTTGTAGGTGCTATTACTACTCTTTGGTCATCACCGTGCCCGCCTAAAGCTGCTGCAAATAGGTCTGCCTGGTCATGTTTTGTAGGCATTCCTGTTGATGGGCCGCCTCTTTGAACGTCAACGATAACAGCTGGTGTTTCTGTCATAGATGCAAGTCCTATTAACTCTTGCATTAGAGATACACCTGGTCCAGATGTTGCAGTCATTGCTTTTACACCAGCAAAAGATGCCCCAACTACAATAGCCATAGAAGAAATTTCATCTTCTGCCTGGTAAACGTAACCACCAGTTTTAAGGATTATTGGAGCAAGATAGTTACCGACAGTTGTAGCTGGTGTGATTGGGTAAGCTGCAAAAACTTTTACTCCTGCTGCTGCTGCACCTAAAGCGATAGCTTCATTACCTTCAACTATAATAACATCTTTCTTAGGTTTTGGACCGGGAAGCTTGTAAGGGTCTATCTTCTTGATGTTTTCTTTTATATACTTTTGGGCTACTTCTATAGCTTTAAAGTTTAGGTTAACAACGTCCTCACCCTTTCTTGAGAACTTTTTAACTATTTCTTCTTTTAAAACTTCTATTGGAAAGTCAAAAAGCGTAAATACTGAGGCCATTGCTATAACGTTTTTAGTGATGTAGGCTCCAACTTCTTCCTTCGCAAGCTTTGACATTGGAACTGCATAGAGGATTACACCTTTTTCCTCTAGCTCTTCTATCTCAGGTTCAAAGTCTCCACCTTCTGGACCGTCCCAGATGAGAACATTTCCTTTTCTTAGGAGCGGTTTATTTACCTCATAAGCTTCACCGTTGAACGCAACGAGGATATCAAATCCATCACCTTGGGACAGAATTTTTTCATCGGATATTCTAACTTGTGATAACGCGTATCCACCTTTAATCTCAGCTGGGAATGATTTAAATGTAACAACATCATAACCTAGGTTTGCGGCTGCTCTCATTGTGAAGTCACCGGAAGATATAACACCTTCACCACCTTCACCGGCATATTTAATAGTAAGGTCAAATGCCATTGTTGTTCCTCCTTTATACTTTTGGGTTATAAAAATATAACATTGTTTTATTTTTTAATCAATTAAAAATCAAACGCTGTTTTAAATTATTCACCTCTTAAAATTTTCTCTACCACTTCTCCAATTGTGGAGATGTTTTTAACTGTTGTAACGCCTGCTGCTTCTAGTGCCTTGTACTTTTCTTCTGCTGTTCCTTTTCCTCCTGCTATGATAGCTCCTGCGTGTCCCATTCTCTTTCCTGGGGGTGCTGTAACTCCTGCTATGTAAGCAACTACTGGTTTAGTTACGTGTTCTTTTATAAACTCGGCTGCTTCTTCTTCTGCAGTACCACCGATTTCACCAATCATAACAATAGCTTCTGTTTCTGGGTCTTCCTGGAACCACTTTAAAACATCAGTAAACACTGTTCCTGGAACTGGGTCTCCACCAATACCTACAGCTGTTGACTGTCCTATTCCTCTTTGGGTTAGCTGGTAAGCAGCTTCGTACGTTAATGTACCAGACCTTGAAACCAGACCAACGTTCCCTCTTTTGAATATATGTCCTGGCATAATACCGATTTTAGCTTCTTCAGGTGTTATCACTCCCGGACAGTTTGGACCAATTAGTACAGTATCTGGGTAGTAAGTTTTTATGTAATTTTTTACTGGAATCATGTCGTTTACAGGGATACCTTCCGTAATACAAACGATGGTTTTTATCCCAGCATCTGCAGCTTCAACTATTGCATCTGCTGCAAATGGTGGTGGAACGAAGATTAAAGAACAGTCTGCCCCTGTGTTTTGAACAGCTTCTTCAACGCTATCAAAAACAGGAATTCCTTCTACTTCCTGTCCTCCTTTTCCTGGGGTAACCCCACCTACTACCTGTGTACCGTAAGCTTTACACTGGGTAGCGTGGAAAGAACCTTCTCTTCCAGTTATACCTTGAACGATTACTTTCGTATCTTTGTTCACTAATACGCTCATTTTTATATCCTCCTTTTTTTATTTACATTATTTTTGAAAAGTCTACAGAAAGTTGACAATTGTTTAATTTGAAACTGAAGTTTTGATTTACCGTTTCAAAAACTTTTTTATACTTTCCATCTTCTAAATGAAATATCTTTATATGTTTTCTATCTTTAAATGGATATACTAAACAGTAGTACTCTACACCTTCTCTTTCATATAGTTCAAATTTAATATGTTCGTCCATCTTCACGGAGCTAGGAGAAACAATTTCAAAAATTATTTTTGGTGGGATAGTGATTTTATCTTTTACCTCTCCACATATAACTACAACGTCTGGTCTAACTACAGTATCTTCAGATACGTAGTAATCTACATCAGGAATCACCTCACAACCGCTTTCTTTGCAGTTTTTAAGAGCTAAATCTATTTCTACCAGTAGATTTTTTACGACTTTTTGGTGCTCTAAAGAAGGAGATGCAAGGGCGTAAGGGATTCCCTCTATAAGTTCCCAATCGCCCTGCCATTTATCTCTTTCTTCAACTGTGTAGTAAGGTAAGTATCTATCTGCTAATCCCATTTAGCTTTCCTGTTTTGCTTGCCCTCTTGCAGCTTCAACAGCTTTTACTGCACCTTCCCACATTGTGTCAGCGGTTATCAAGTTTAGGCCTGATTCTTCAAGCATCTTTTTACCTAGTTCAACGTTTGTACCTTCCATTCTTACGACGATTGGAACGTGAGGTTTTACCTCTTCAGATGCTTTAATGATACCTTCTGCAAGTCTATCACATCTTAAAATTCCACCGAAGATGTTGATAAATATTGCTTTAACGTTAGGGTCTGATAAGATGATTTTAAAGGCGTTTGCAATCTGTTCTGCGTTTGCCGAACCTCCAACGTCTAGGAAGTTAGCAGGTTCTCCTCCAGCAAGTTTGATTGTATCCATTGTTGCCATTGCAAGCCCAGCACCGTTAACCATACATGCTATATCACCGTCAAGTTTGATGTAGTTTAGGTTGTACTGCTTTGCCTTTACTTCTAATTCTGACTCTTGGGTTGGGTCTTCCATTTCCATTATCTCTGGGTGTCTATAAAGGGCGTTGTCGTCAAAGTCTACTTTTGCATCTAAAACGACAACGTTTCCTTCTTTTGTTAGTACGAGAGGGTTAATCTCAACCATAGATGCATCTTCATTCATGTAAACGTCATAAAGTTTGAGAAATATGTTTGCCACCTTGTTTATCATGTTTTTAGGGAAACCGAGTTTTAACGCTATATTTCTAGCCTGATATGGTCTAAGCCCTAAGAATGGGTCTATCTCTTCAGTAATGATTGCTTCTGGATTTTTTGCTGCAACTTCCTCAATCTCCATTCCACCTTCTGCAGATGCCATTATGATGAGTTTTGATTTACTTCTATCTAGTGTGATAGCAACGTAGTACTCTTTGTCTATATTTGTAGCTTCTTCTATGTAAAGCCTGCTTACAGGTAGTCCTTCTGGACCTGTTTGGAACGTTACAAGTCTTTTTCCTAGTAGCTCTGATGCGTACTTTTGAACTTCTTCTATATTATGGGCTAGCTTTACACCACCGGCTTTTCCTCTACCACCTGCGTGTATCTGAGCTTTTACAACTACTGGAAACTTTCCAAGCTTTTGGGCCACTTCTACAG
>JALUFA010000215.1 GCA_027052485.1 Hydrogenothermaceae bacterium | reverse complement strand
GATTTCCCCCCCTCCTATTTCTCCTTATTAGAAATATCATGAAAACTCAAGCATAAAATCTATAAAATCTGTGCTAAAATATTCAGCCTTTAAAAATCACAAGGAGGGAATTTCTGATGAAATTAATAGAAAGGATTGTAGAGTGGGTTTTATGGGAAAGTAGGTTTATGATTTTTATTGCTGTTGTGGCAAGTATCCTTGCTGCAGTAGTTTTAGTACTTATCGGAACATACGACATATATATCGTTTTAAAACATGTAAGTCATATGTTTCACTCTCAAGAAGCTTTTGAAAACTTCCACAAGGAGGCAATAAAGCATATTGTAAGTGCCGTTGATGTATATCTGATTGCCACCGTGCTTCTAATCTTTGGTATAGGTCTTTATGAGTTGTTTATCTCTAAGATTGACTACATAGAAGAGGATGAAAAGTCCTCAAAAGTTCTTGAAATCCACAGCTTAGACCAGCTCAAGGAAAAACTGGCGAAAGTTATCGTTATGGTTCTCGTTGTTTCTTTCTTTAAGTACGCAATAGATTTCCATTATGAAGACATTAAAAGTATTCTCTTCTTAAGTGTTGGTATTCTCTTAATTTCCCTTTCCATATACTTCATGCATAAAGGAAACGAACATACGAAGGGACACTAATTTTCTGTGTCCCTGTACGTTTCAACCTCTCCATCGTCTAACACTCTGCCAGATAAACTCTCGTAAGAAGAGTAGTAGTAAGGAGTATATGCTTTAAACTCTGCAGCACATGTGTCAACCACTTTATAGCTAACTGGAATTCTTCTTTCTCTAACTTGCTCTTCTGTTGCCTTTAACAGCCTTGCGAGTTCTTTATCAGAAAAGCCCCACTTTTTAGCCTGCTCTAACTCTTTATCAGTTATGGTTGCTAGTGTCTTTGTAGAAAGCTCTTTCTCAAAGTCTACAAGCTCTTTTATCTGGTGTAAGAACCATTTATCTATATGGGAAAGAGTGTGAATATCATCAACAGACCAACCTCTTCTAAATGCCTCTGCTATATACCACGGTCTATCAGGATTTGGACGGATGATTTTTTGCTTTATAGTCTCATCATCTTCCTTTTCTAACCCCATATACAGTCCATACCTGCCTAGCTCCAAGCTCCTAAGGGCTTTTTGAAAGCTCTCTTTAAAGGTCCTTCCTATAGACATCACCTCTCCGACAGATTTCATCATAGTAGTAAGGGTATCGTCGGCCTCTGGAAACTTAGGAAAGTCAAACCTTGGGATTTTGGTAACCACGTAGTCTATCGTTGGTTCAAAGGATGCTGGAGTTTCTTTTGTGATATCGTTTGGTAGCTCATCCAGCGTGTATCCAACTGCAAGTTTTGCTGCTATCTTGGCTATTGGAAAACCTGTAGCTTTTGAGGCTAATGCTGAAGAACGGGAAACCCTTGGGTTCATCTCAATAACGTAAAACTCTCCAGTTTTTGGATTTTGGGAAAACTGAACGTTGGAACCTCCAGTCTCAACGCCTATCTCTCTTATTACTGCAATGCTGTAATCCCTTAGCTGTTGATACTCTTTGTCTGACAGGGTCATTGCAGGGGCTATTGTTATACTATCGCCTGTGTGTACTCCCATAGGGTCAAAGTTTTCAATAGAACAGATTATTACACAGTTATCGTTTTTATCTCTCATTACTTCCATCTCAAACTCTTTCCAGCCTAAGACAGACTCTTCAAGGAGTACCTCATGGATAGGGGAAGCTTCGAGACCAGCTTTAACCTTTGTTAAAAACTCATCCTGATTATATGCAACAGAGCCACCAGTACCACCAAGGGTAAAAGAAGGCCTGATGATAACAGGAAAGCCTATCCATTTGATAGCCTCTTCAGCTTCGGCCAATGAATTTACAACTTTACTCTTTGGCATTTTTAAGCCAATCTTTTCCATTGCAGACTTAAACAGATCTCTATCTTCAGCCTTTTTTATGGCCTCGTAGTTTGCCCCTATCATCTTCACGCCGTACTTATCCAGTATTCCCTTTTCGTGTAGGTCTATTGCAAGGTTTAGGGCTGTTTGACCTCCAAGGGTTGGGAGAAGGGCATCTGGCCGTTCTTTTTCTATTATCTTTTCAAGAACAGGAGTAATTAGTGGCTCTATGTACGTTTTA
>JALUFA010000214.1 GCA_027052485.1 Hydrogenothermaceae bacterium | reverse complement strand
AGCAATGGCTATCTTTGATGAAAAGTACGGAGATACGGTAAGGGTTATATCTGCTGGAATATCTAAAGAGTTGTGCGGCGGAACCCACGTATCAAGAACGGGAGACATTGGCTACTTTAAGATAATATCTGAAAATGCAATCTCTTCTGGAACTAGAAGAATTGAAGCTGTGGCAGGAAGAAAGGCTGTAGAAAAAGGATTAAAAGAACACTTTTTAATAAAAGAACTCTCCCAGCTACTTACTGCAAAGGAAGATGAGCTGGTTGATAAAGTAAAACAGCTACAAACAAAACTAAAGGAAAAAGAAAGAGAGTTAGAAAGCATAAAGAAAAAGTCTATTGTAGACAGAATAACAGACTTACTAACTACTGTTGATGCTGATGGATACAAAGTTGCCTACGGAGAGATTGAAAACCTAAAGCCAAATGAGCTTAGAGACCTTGCCGATGTTGCTAGAGCAAAACTTGGTTCATCTGTTGTGATGCTTGCAACAAAGGACAAAGAAAAAGGTAAAGTAAACTTCATAGTAGCCGTATCTAAAGATTTAACAGGTAAGATAAAGGCTGGAGATATCGTTAGACAGGTTGCCCCTATACTTGGAGGAAAAGGAGGCGGAAGACCAGATATGGCACAGGGAGGAGGAACAGAAGTAAACAAACTAACGGAGGCTTTTAAAACGTTTGAAGAGCTTGCAAAGAGTAAGGCTTAAAGAGGAAGAGATAAAGGCAATAAAAGACATTATTCAAAGTTTTGACAAAGAAGCACGTGTATACATATACGGTAGTAGAACCGATTTGTCAAAAAAAGGTGGGGATATTGATATACTCGTCGTATCTCCGAAAATCTCTTTAGAGCAGGAGTTAAAGATAAAGGCTAAACTGCTAGTAGCACTAGGAGACAGAAAGATAGACCTTGTAGTATCAAAAAACCCTGAAGAAAACCCATTTACCGACCTTATATACAGTCAGGCGGTTGAGATTTGAGTAGAGAAAAACTTAAGAAACTTTTATGTGAAAATTTAGAGCTTTTAAAGAAAAATAGTTTGTGGCTAGAACGAAGTTATCATCTTTGTAAAGATTATCAGTTTACTTCTATAGAAGACCTAAGTGAAGAGCAGCTAACAAACCTTGAGGCTCTAAGCAGCAGATTTGGTAGGACAATAGATTTACTAATATATAAAGTACTGCGAAATCTTGATATATATGAGTTGGAAAGCATAGACAATAAGCTTGATATAGTTGTTCGAGCCGAAAAAAGAGGATTCGTAGATAACTTTGAGATTTTAATAGAAATGAAAGATTTAAGAAATAGATTGGTTCACGAATATATTATTGATATATCAGATGTTTTTACGCAAGTATTAAAATACTCTCCTGATTTATTAGATGTAGTTAAAAAAGTAGAAAATTATATAAAATTAAAAAGATACTGTTTGTGAGGTAAAAACCATGGAAAATGTAGACAAAAATCTAGAAAGGGAGTTTCTAGAACTCCTAGAACAAGAAAACCAGATGAGTTATTACTCAAAAGGGGATATTGTAAAAGGTTCAATAGTAAAAATACAGGGAGACAAAGCCTTTGTTGATATAGGGCAAAAAGTAGAAGGAGTAATCAAAAGAGAGGAAGTTGAAGGCTTACCAGAAGGTACACCAATAGAAGCTATATACACAGGCAAAAGACTTGAAGGATATCCACTTTTAACGAGAAAACCACTAAGATTTAAACAGGCTTTAAGCTACGCTGAAGATGCATTTAAAAACCAGAAAAAAGTTGTAGCAAAACTAGATAGAAAACTGGAAAAGGGATATCTCGTGGATTTAGGAGGAGTAAAAGCTTACCTTCCAGCCTCCCAAACTGGTCTAAAAAGAGAGGAAGAACTTCCACAAGAGTTTGAGGTTTACATAATCTCATTTGATACATCAGGGAAAAGCCCAAGAATAGTAGTATCAAGAAAAAAAGTTTTAGAAGAAGAGAAAAAACAAAAACGTGAAAAACTCCTAAATGAGCTAGAGGAAGGTATCACTATACCAGTAAAAGTTGTGAAAATCACAGACAAAGGAGCCGTTGTTTCTATAGGAGATATACTGTACGGATTTTTACCTGCGTCCCTTTACAGCTGGCAGAAGGATAAGAATATTACCGAGTTACAACCCCAAGACCAGCTTGAGGTAATGGTAAAGTCAATAGATAGAGAAAACCAAAAAGTTATCGTTTCAAAGAGAGACCTTGAGCCAAACCCATGGAAAGAGTTTGATAAAAACGTTGGAGATAAAGTAGAGGCTGAAGTTGTAGACTTTAATGATTACGGTATGGTTGTTAAGGTGGGAGACCTTGAAGGATTTATCCATAAATCCCAGACCCACCACATATACCCAAACAAGTATAAGCAGCTTTACAAAAAAGGAGATAAGGTAGAAGCAGTTATAACAGAGTTTGACCCAGAAAAGAGAAGATTAAAACTTTCTATCACTCAGGCAACGCCTCACCCTGTAGATAAATTCTTGCAAGAACATCCAGAAGGCTCAGAAGTAGAGGCAGAAATAAAAGACGTTAAAAACAAAGTTGCGTTTATAGACCTAGGGGAAATAGAGGGAATTTTACACCTTGAAGATGCAACGTGGAATCCAAAAATAAAAAGCATCAGACAGATTTTAAAAGGTAAGAAAAAGCTTAAGTTTAAAGTCTTAGGAAAGGAAAAAGACAAGGTTAGACTGGGACTAAAACAGTTTAAAGAAGACCCATGGAAACTCTACCTTTCAACCCATAAAGTTGGAGATTACGTAAAAGGAAAAGTAATCAAACTCATTGATAGGGGAGCTATTGTAAAGCTTGCAGAGGACGTAGAAGGTTTCATTCCCGTAAAAGAAATCTCCAAAGAAAAAATTGAAATTCCAAGTGATAAGCTTTCTTTAGGGCAGGAAGTAGAGGCAAAAATAATAAAAATCAACGGAAAAGATATTGTTTTAAGCATAAGAGCATTAGAAAAAGATAAAGAAAAGAAAGAGCTAGAAGAGGTCATAAGCAAGGTAAAACCTAAAGGTGAGGGACTTGGAACTCTAGGAGAGCTGATTAAGAAAAAACTTGAAGAGAGGAAGAAAAAAGAGTCGTAATGGTTATAGATTTTTTTCTTTTTTTACTAGGGCTTACCCTGATTTTAGTATCAGGTGAGCTATTTACAAATGCTGTAGAGGCTATCGGCGATAAGCTAAACCTTTCTAAAAATGCAACAGGCAGTATCCTTGCAGCGGTAGGTACTGCCCTTCCTGAAACAATCCTTCCGATAATTGCGGTTTTATTTTTTGATGAAGCATCGGGAGAAGATATAGGTGTAGGAGCTATCCTCGGTGCACCGTTTATGCTATCTACCCTAGCATTTCCGCTGGTAGGTTTAACTGTAATACTGGCTTATCTGGCAAAAAAGAGAGACCTAGCCTTAAAGGTTGAAGAAGTTGGTTTAAGAAGGGATTTAATATTCTTCCTGTTTGCCTACTCTATAGCCCTTTTTATTGTCCCGTTTGAAAATCATCTGTTAAGGGTATTTACAGCAATATTCTTACTCTCCCTTTACGTGTTTTACGTGCTTATAACGTTAAGAAGTGAAAGTGAAGAGGTTGAAGGAGTAGAGAAACTGTACTTTGCTCCAAAGTCCAAAAATCCTGGCTTAGGGATAATGGTATTCCAGCTGGTATTTGCTCTTGGATTAATGATTGCAGGAGCCCATGCTTTTGTTGAAGGTTTGCAGAAGATAAGCATTCAGTTTGGACTTTCACCTCTACTGTTTTCTCTACTGGTTGCCCCTATAGCAACAGAACTGCCAGAAAAAGTCAACAGCGTCCTTTGGGTTTTAAGGGGTAAAGACTCATTAGCGGTGGGGAACATCAGCGGAGCAATGGTTTTTCAAAGTAGCATTCCAGTTAGCTTTGGTGTCGTTTTTACCCAGTGGAAGCTAGACCAGCTTGCAATGATATCAGGAATTTTTGCCATTATTGCCAGTTTCCTTGTACTGGCTTTTTCATACACAAATAAAAGGATTTTAACCTTTGGAATAACGTCAGGGATTGTGTTTTACCTGATATACTTAGTTTTAGCAATAAAAAATATTAAGGGGTAAATCTATTGGATTTACAAAGCCAGATAGAGGAGTACATAAAAAAGGTAGAAGTCTTAAGAAGTAAGGTAAAAAGTGGAGAAAAGCAGTACTTAGAAGAGTATAGAAAGGCAAGACAAAAGCTTAAAGAACTTGGCAAGAAGTACATACAAAGCCTTACTCCTTGGGAGAAAACCCAGCTGGCAAGGCATCCCAAAAGACCTCATACATCCGACTACATAAAAGGAATTTTCACTGATTTTGTAGAGCTACATGGAGATAGAAAGTTTGGAGACGATAAAGCTATCATAGGTGGATTTGGTTTTCTTGATGGAAAACCTGTTTGCATTATAGGTCATGAAAAGGGAAGAGACACAAAGGAAAAAATAGAGAGAAACTTTGGAATGCCCCATCCTGAAGGATACAGAAAGGCCATAAGACTTATGAAAATGGCAGAAAAGTTTAAAAGACCTGTTATAACTTTCATAGACACTCCAGGAGCTTACCCGGGAATAGGTGCCGAAGAAAGGGGACAATCTCAAGCAATAGCCGAAAGTATCGCCACAATGGCAGACTTAAAGGTACCTACCATAGCTGTTGTTATAGGGGAAGGTGGAAGCGGCGGAGCTTTAGCCCTAGGAGTTGGGAACAGGGTTTTAATGCTTGAAAACTCTATATACTCGGTAATATCTCCTGAAGGATGCGCCGCAATACTTTATAAAACCCAAGAAAAGGCACCGGTTGCTGCAGAAAACCTGAAGATAACTGCAAAAGACCTGCTAGAGCTAGGAATAATAGATGAGATAATACCTGAGCCATGCGGAGGAGCCCACTTACAGCCAGAAAAAACGTTGAAAATCGTAAAACGATACATAAAAAAGCACTTAAAGCAGCTTGAGAATCTATCTCCCGATGAGCTGATAGCCCAGAGGGAAAGTAAGTTTTACTCAATGGGAAGATTTGCGGAAAGATGATTTATATACAGTTAATTTTTAACTTTATGTTGATAATAGGACTACTTTTAGCCGTTGTCAGTGGCGTTGCAATGTGGTTTATTTCAAGACAACTGGCAAAAATACTTAAAGCAAACCTACAAGAGTACTACACAGAAAGTTTCTTAGAAAATAAAAACATTTACAAGTATAGGAATTTAAATAAAGACCTCCAACAGTTGATAAATGATAGTGAAAAACTTTCTACTGATGAATTCAAACAAAAAGTAGAAGAAGTGCGGAAAAAACACCGCTTAAAACCATCCTTTGATGAGTTTTTTATCGCCGTTGTTGAAGATTACAAAAAGAAAATACTATTATGGAAAAAAGTTGGAAACATTGCAGTGGGGTTAACTGTTATTGGAGCGTTAGGTTCAATTCCATTTTTACTAATAAAAAGCTAACATGAAAATCGTTGTATGGCAGACGGCGTTTCTTGGAGATTTAATACTAACAACCCCTCTATTAGCTACTTTAAAAAATATCTATCCAGAGGCGAAACTCTCAGTTATCGCAAAACCATTTGGAAAAGATGTCTTAAAGCACAATCCAAACGTTGATGAGATAATCGTTTTTGATAAGAGAAAAGATTCAACTTTTAGTCTAATAAGGAAGCTGAAAGAAAAAAAGTTTGATTTAGCAGTATCTCCCCATCGTTCCCACAGGGCAGCTTACTCACTTTTTTTGTCCCGTATACCTGAAAGAATAGGCTTTGACAAAGCCGGATTTTCATTTTTATACACAAAAAAGGCTAAACATACATTTGACGGAGTTCATGAGATAGACAGGAACTTTCGCCTACTTGAGCTTTTACCAGATTTTAGCCCTGAAAAAGTGTATCGATTTTCCCAATTGTTTTTAACAGAAGAAGAGGAAAACTTCATAAAAACAGTGGGATTAACCAGCAAAAATTACATAGCCGTTGCCCCCGGTTCAAAATGGGAGACAAAACGCTGGACTAGAGAAGGCTTTGCTGAGGTTATAGACAGACTGTCAAAAGATACTCAGGTTGTTTTAATTGGAGGGGCTGAAGATAAAGGGTTCACAGAAGAGATACTATCACTGACTAAAACAACTCCTATAAATCTCGTTGGAAAAACATCCCTAAGGGAAAGCTTTTCTGTGATAAGACATGCTAAGGCTTTGATTTCCAACGACTCTGCACCGGTACACATGGCTGTAGCCTTTAATGTACCAGTTGTAGACATCTATGGCCCAACCACCACAGACCTTGGGTTTTTTCCTTATAGAAACGGAATAGTCGTTGAGATAAAAGATTTAGACTGCCGCCCATGCGGTTTACACGGACATCAAACATGCCCTAAAAAAACCCACGAGTGTATGAAGTTGATTTCTCCTGATATGGTCTTAAATTCTCTAAACAAAATCTTAAAAGAGGGGGAACCTGTTGAGACTAAAATTTAAAGACAGAACCGATTACAGAAACTACTTTGAACCATTAATACAAAAAGAGAGAGAAGCAGAAAAAGAGTTTCATATAAACGAGATAAAAAACCTGAAACCAAAAGAAAGGGAAAAACGCGGAAGAGCAATACTAAACTGCAAGGCCAAATACCTAGGTGAGTACATTGGCGGTTTTTACGCTTACCGATTTTCCCGTGAAGATATGCCGCAGCACCAAATCAACGTCGGTGATTTAGTTCTTGTAAGCGTGAAAGACCCTTTAAAAGATGGCATAGAAGGCACAGTTTTAGAAAAGGGAACTAAATTTTTAACTGTTATCCTGTCTCAAAAGATTAACCCAAAACTCAGATACCGTATAGACCTTTACGTAAACGATATAACCTTTAAACGTATGCTGGCCACATTAGAACTGTTTGAAAAGGGCTACTCTAAGTTTGACGATGAAGTTGTTTTAGGACATAAAAAACCAGAGATTGAAGAAAAAGAAGATATAGACTTTGTGAATGAGGATTTAAACCAGTTTCAAAGGGAAGCTGTAAAGCTATCACTGGCCGCAAAACAGCTGTTTTTAATCCATGGACCTCCCGGAACAGGAAAAACCACAACAGTTATAGAAAGCATCATACAACACGTAAAGCGAGGAAAACACGTACTGGCAACTGCTGACAGCAATACAGCCGTAGATAACCTTGTAGAAGGACTTTTAAAGTACAACATAAACGTAGTAAGAATAGGACACCCGGCACGCCTAAGGCAGGAGCTTTTAGACCAGTCTTTGGACGTAAAGATAACCAAACACAAAGACTACCAAAAAATCAGAGAAATAGAAAACAAGATTGAAAAGTTAAAAAAACAGCAGGAAGAGTTTACAAAACCTGTACCTGCAAAGAGGAGAGGCCTAACAGACCTTGAGATAATCAAGTACGCAAAAGAGGGAAAGAAGGTAAGAGGCCACAAAATAGAAACGATAAAGTCTATGGCTAACTGGATTTTACTCCAGCAGGAAATTCAAAAGCTGATAGAACAAAAGAGAAAAATAGAGCAGCAGATAATAGATGAGATAATTGATACCTCAGATGTGGTACTTGCAACCAACTCAGGAAGCCAGTCTGACTTTTTAAGAGAAAAAACCTTTGATGTGGTGTTTATTGATGAAGCAGCACAGGCAACCGAGCCATCATGCTTGATGCCTCTTATAAAAGCACCAAAGGCAGTCCTTGCTGGAGACCACAAACAGCTACCCCCTACAATCTTAAGTGAAGAGGCAAAAGACCTTGCATTTACAATGTTTGAACGCTTCACAAAGCTCTATCCAGAAGTTGTTTACATGCTACAGCTCCAGTACAGGATGAACGAAAAAATCATGGCTTTTCCATCCCAGCACTTTTACAAGGGAAAACTCAAAGCCCATGACAGCGTAAAAGAGAGAAAACTTTCTGACCTGATACAGATAAAAGA
>JALUFA010000213.1 GCA_027052485.1 Hydrogenothermaceae bacterium | reverse complement strand
TAGAGGCTGGTTCTAGAGGGGTAAAAATTACAATCAACAGGGTAGTAAAATGAAAAGTTTTGTCATTGTTGTTGGAGATGAGTTTGAAAAGGGTTTAGTGGCGGATAAGCACGGTTTTTATATAGCTAAAAAGAGTTTTGAAAGAGGCCTTGAAAATACAGGTATTCTCATTGAAGAGGCAAATCTGTATAAGCTTCAAGCGTTTATAAAATTTGCCTTAGATAAGTCGGATTTAGTTTTCATTGCGGGTAAACCAGAAGATACACCACTCATCCAAGAGGCTATTAGCGAGTCTATAGGAGTACCTCTTGTCTTCAATGAAAACTGGTTAAAAAAACTAAAAAAGCAGCACTCTATCTCAGACGAAGAGTGGCAAACTGTAAAACTTTTTGCGCGGCTACCTTATAACGCAAGACCTGTAGAAAATCCAATGGGTAATGTTTTAGGTTTTATAAAAGTTTTAAATGACGTACAGAAGGCTGTTATCTTTCTCCCATTAGGGGAAGAACTCCCTGAAATGCTTGAGGAGATTTTTAAGCTCTTAACCTTAGATAAACCTAAGTTTTTTACCCATCTATTCAGAACGTATGGAAAAACTAAAGATGAAATAGAGCAGATATTAAAGGATATAAACCAAAAGTATCTTATAGAAACACCAAAGGGAGTTGATATTTTCGTTTATGAAAGTTCTAAAGATTTTTTAGATAATGATATTAAGGTAATAAGAGAGAGGCTAGGAAACCTTATATACACAGAAAAAGAAGAGGAAATGGAAGATGTTGTTGGAAGGCTGTTAAAAGAGAAGAACCTAACTATTTCTACCGCTGAGTCTTCCACAGGAGGTTTAATTGCCGCCCGCATTGTTAATACTCCGGGCTCCTCGTCTTACTTTCAGGGAAGTGTGGTAGCATACTCAAACGAAGTGAAAACTAATGTTCTTGGAGTATCAAAGGCAGATATCCAAACTTTTGGAGCTGTAAGCGAGCAGGTGGCAGCCCAAATGGCTAAAGGGGTAAAAACTTTACTAAAAACTGACCTTGCCATTAGCGATACCGGCATAGCAGGCCCAACGGGAGGAACTAGAGAAAAACCAGTTGGACTTCATTACATTGGTTTTGCAAATCCAGAAGGTATAAAGGTAGAAAAAGTCATATTTAAAGGCAGTAGGAATGACATCAGGCTAAAAGTCTCGCAACACGCGTTAAACATTGTTAGACTTTACCTGCTTTCTTCATCAGAGGGATTTTCTGATACCTGAACCTGATTTCTTCCTCCCTCTTTTGCCTTGTAAAGAGCTTCATCTGCCCTTATAACGAAGTTTTCAGAGCTTTCCTCAGGGTTGTATTGGGAAACTCCTAAACTTATCGTTACTTTTCCTACTGTAGGGAATTTGTGGTTTTCTACAGCTTTTCTTAGCTTTTCAGCAAGGGCTTTTGCTCCTTCAATGTCTGTTTCAGGAGCAAGGATTACAAACTCTTCTCCACCCCATCTTGCAGCAAAGTCTGTCTTTCTAATGGTTGATTTAATGAGCTTTGCTAGTTCTTTTAAAACTTCATCTCCTACCTTGTGTCCGAATGTGTCGTTTATCTTTTTAAAGTGGTCTATGTCAAATATTATTAAAGATAAAGGCCTGTTGTACCTTTTTGCTCTTTCTATCTCTTTTTTCAGTACTTCGTTAAACTTGCCTTTGTTATAAAGACCTGTTAATCTATCTGTTTCGGCGAGGTATTTAAATTTTTCCATGTCCCTTATTATTACAATGAAAAGAAAGATGAGTATCACGGTTAGAGCAATAGATAAAGCGATGTTTATTAAGAAGGATTTTTCAATAACCTCAAATGTTTTATCTTCGGAGTATGAAACTAGATAACCTAAGAATTTTTGGTCTGCCCCAAATATTGGTAAAAATGTAACCAGTATATACTTATCATCATACTTAAACACAACACCAAAAGGCTTTTTAAGTTTTAACAGGTTTTGAACTTGCTTTTTGATTTGTTGATTTATATATCCAATTGGAATGTTTTTGCTCGTAATGCTTTCATAGTAGAAATCAGGGGAGAGTTCACTAGGTATAAGAGCTTTTGTATCTTTCGCCTTTAATCTTAAAATAGCAATATCCTTATAAATCAGAAAAACGTATGTTTCTGGGAAGATTGTGTTTAAGTCCTTTTGTAGCGCA
>JALUFA010000212.1:1261-7973 GCA_027052485.1 Hydrogenothermaceae bacterium | reverse complement strand
ATGACAGGTAAGAACCTTGATGATTTATTAAAGAAAAAAGAAAAACTAGAAAATAAACTCCCAAAAAAGCTTACTGTTTTAAAAGTAAAGAACGGTAAATATTATGCTTTAGCACTTCTTTATGAAAATAAAACCAAAGCTTTGTCTGATTTAAAGCAAATAAAAAAACTATTTCCAAAGCTAAAGCCTTTCGTTACAAACAAAAAATATGATTTGACGGATAACATTATTACTGTTAAAAAAGAAAGTCAGGATATCAAAAATGGAGCAGAACATACAGAAAGCTAAGCAAGTTCTTAAAGAAGCGGATGCCATTTTAATAGCTGCCGGAGCTGGGATGGGTGTTGACTCTGGTCTTCCAGATTTCAGGGGAGCTGAAGGTTTTTGGAGAGCTTACCCCATAGCAAAAAAGCTGGGCCTAAGATTTGAAGAACTTGCAAATCCTAGATGGTTTGTGGAAAATCCAAAACTCGCTTGGGCGTTTTACGGCCATAGGCTAAATCTATACAGAAAAACAAATCCTCACCAAGGTTTTTATATACTAAAGAAACTTGGAGAAAAGAAAAACAATAACTACTTTGTTTTTACTTCCAACGTAGACGGTCAGTTCCAAAAGGCAGGTTATCCAGAAAACAAAATCGTTGAGATTCATGGAAGTATTCATCATCTACAGTGTACCCAGCCTTGCAGTGAGGACATATGGTCTGCAGATGGGATTGAAGTTAATATAGATGAGGAAAAGTTTGAAGCTATACCACCTCTTCCTACATGTAAGCACTGTGGAAATATTGCCCGTCCTAATATACTCATGTTTAACGACTGGCAGTGGATACCAACACGAACAGAATCACAAGAGTTTAGATTTTCACTCTGGCTTGATAAAGTAGCGTCAAGGGGAGATAAGTTGGCAATAATAGAGATTGGAGCTGGAAAGGCAGTACCTACTGTAAGACTAACATCAGAAAGAATAGCCGATGCACTAAATGCTACATTAATAAGGATCAACCCAAGGGATTATGATGTTCCTCCAGGGCACATCTCGATACCTTTAGGTGGCCTTGAAGGCATAAAAAGAATAACGGAAGGCTTAGTGTAGCTTTACTTCCAGCCTAATTTTTCTCTAAGTATATCAAAGTAATTTTTGTTTGGCGTTCTAACGAGGTATGTGTAGTATGGAGACTGTTTCACGATAATTTTATCCCCATACTGGAGCTGGGTACCTTCCTGTCCGTCTAAAGTAAGCCAGGCGTCTTTATCCTTTGCAACCATCTCAATAGTTATAGGCTCATACGGAGGAACAATTAAAGGTCTGTCCGTTAGTGTGTGGGGACAGATTGGGACAATCAGAAAGTTTTCCATCATAGGGTAAACGATGGGACCTCCTGCAGATAACGCATAGCCTGTGGAACCTGTTGGAGTGGCAATGATAATACCATCGCCGTTGTACGTTGTTATGTACCTATCTCCTACATAAACCGCAACGTCTACAATCCTTGCAAGAATAGCTTTGTTAACGACAACGTCGTTTAAAACATCAGCTTCAAGGATTTTTTCCCCATCTCTTATAAGGGTAGCCCTTAACATAAGTCTTCTAGATATACACAGAGGTTTAGATAAAATATCAGCTAGTACGTCAAAAGCATCTTCCTGATTGACTTCCGTTAGAAATCCAAGTCTCCCAAGGTTTATTCCAAGGATTGGTATCCCGTACTTTGCTACTCTTCTTGCTGCTATTAGAAGTGAACCATCACCACCAACAACGAGAAGTAAGTCGGCATCTTTTAGGTTTTCTGGTTTTTCAAGGTCTGCTAGATTTTCAAAAATTTCTGACTTTATAGCATAGCTGTTTAACCAGTTTTTCAGTCTTTGGGAAAATGCCCGTGCCTCTTCACTAGCTTTTGTAAAAATATGTACTGTTTTAAAGAGAGGGTAGATTTTGTTTTGCATTTAGCTCCTCACTAATGCTGATTTTTCTTTTTATCAAGATAAATAGGTAAAAATAAAAAGAAGAAACCTGTTATTAAAATACCTACTAGGATAATAAGTAATGCTAATAAAAGATCATTCATTTCTTTTATCCTCTGACTTATCAAATAGTAGCGATAGACCAAGAGATAGTATTAAAAATATAAAACCAAATACTATAAGCAACCAACTACTTTGATTTTTCTGTAATATAAATCCCACCATTGCTGCTACAAATGAACCTATAGATACACCTTTTATGACATCTATAAAAGTTGAAAATGTCTTTTCGTATTTCATTATCAAAAGGGGCAAAAGCCCCCTACTTTTATTCTTCTAGATAATCTTTCGTCCACTCTGGGTATAAAGGATAGGTAGAACATAAAGATAGAACGTCTTCTTTTACTTCCTGTATTACTTTTTCGTTGTCTAGGTTTTTTAGCACTCTAACAATATTTTTAGCAATCCTTCTCATGTCATTTTCTTTCATACCCCTGGTTGTTAGGGCAGCTGTTCCAAGTCTTATACCTGATGTTATCATTGGTTTTTCTGGGTCAAAAGGTATGGCATTTTTATTTACAGTAATGTTTGCTCTTCCAAGTGCATCTTCTGCCTGATTTCCTTTAACGTTTAATGGTCTAAGGTCGACAAGTACTATATGGCTATCTGTTCCACCTGATACTATTCTAAGACCTTCTGCTTTTAACTCTTCTGCCAGTACTTTTGCATTTTTAACTGTCTGTTCTGCATACTGTTTGAACTCATCACTCATTGCTTCTTTAAAAGCAACAGCCTTTCCTGCGATAACGTGCATTAATGGTCCACCTTGAAGTCTAGGAAACACCCATTTATCTATATCTTTTCCGTGCTCTGCTTTTGATAAAACAAACCCACCTCTTGGGCCCCTTAACGTTTTGTGAGTTGTAGATGTTACAAAGTCTGCGTAAGGAACCGGAGATGGATATGCTCCACCTGCTATCAGTCCTGCGTAGTGTGCCATATCAACCATTAAGTAGGCTCCAACTTCATCGGCTATCTCTTTAAATCTTTCCCAGTCTATCACCCTGGAATAAGCAGACGCCCCAGCTACTATCATTTTAGGTTTATGCTCTTTTGCCAGTCTGTAAACTTCATCGTAATCTATAAGCTCGGTTTCTGGGTTAACTCCGTATTGAACCGAGTTAAAGACAATTCCTGACAGGTTTACCTTAGCTCCGTGGGTTAAGTGTCCCCCGTGGTCTAATCTCATCCCAAGAATAGTATCTCCTGGTTGTAGTTTTGCAAAGTAAACAGCCTGATTTGCTTGTGAACCTGAGTGGGGCTGAACGTTAGCGTGTTCTGCTCCAAAAAGCTCTTTTACCCTTTGGATAGCCAAATCTTCAACTATATCTACATACTCACATCCACCGTAGTATCTTTTAAATGGTAAACCTTCAGCATATTTGTTTGTTAAAACTGACCCTTGGGCTTCCATAACGGCATAGGATGTGTAGTTTTCAGAAGCTATCATCTCAAGGTGGTCTTGTTGTCTTTTAAATTCCTTTGATACTGCGGAAAATACCTCAGGGTCTGTCTGTTTTAGATGTTCCAGCAATAAACTTACCTCCTTTTAACACTAATACTAAAAATTTTACTACTTTTGAAGGTTAAAATGAGTATTTTATAGAGGTCAGGAAAATTGTGTCTAGCCGTTTTATTCCTTTCTCTACAGGTCTGTTTTGGTAAGTAAATTTGTAGGATATTTGAAGGAAAAGGTTTTTAGTTATCTTGTTTTCAACCGCAACTTTTCCGTCTAAAAAGTAATCTTGCCACGATCTAGAAGTTACTCGGTATATAAGTTTTTGTCTAAGAAATGTATTGTCTGTTATTCTAAGCTTGAAACGCTCTTCAATATTATGAAGGAAATACCTCTCATACCTTTTATCTAGTAGCTGATACGTGTACTCGTTCGTAAGTTTATTTACTACCCGATAGATGTAGTATGAGGCTGATAGGTATAAATCATCTCTTTTAAAGAGATACCTTCCGATACCTGGTCCTGTTTTTACTGAGTAGTCATACCCTTGAAACGGGTTTCTGTAAAAATTAATATCCCAAAACAAAAAGTAAGGAAAAATTCTTCTCTCTGTACGGGTAGAACCTTCTATCCTCTCTGCTGTTTTATCTCCCTTTGACTCTCCATATATTGCTGACAGGTTTAGATACTCTCTCCACTTTTCACCTTTGTAAATGTAGCTAGTTTCCAGGCTAAAGGTTGTTGTTTCTGTGTTCCCTGTTGTCTGAACCGCCCCTACAGTTATAGAGAGACTGTTTTTGGATGCAGCAAAGCTTATAAAAGTTAAAGGAAGGAACAGAAAAGAAATAAGATATTTTTTCATTTAACCACTATATTTAAGATTTTTCCCTTTATGAAGATTGTTTTTACTATTTGTTTTCCTTCAAGCCATTTTTTTACGTTCTCATTTTGTAGAGCGGTATTTACAACCTGTTCTTCTGTTGCGTCAGCTGGTACAGCAATCTTTCCTCTAACCTTACCGTTTATTTGAACCGGTATCTCTTTTGTTTTTTCTATAAGTGCTTCTTCATCTGGCTCTGGGAAAGGCTGATTTATCGTATACCCTGTGTTTCCAATATCTCTCCAAAGGGCATCTGCTATAAATGGAGTAAATGGAGAAAGTAGCAGTATAAAGTTTTCTATAGCTTCCTTTAGTACTTTTTGGTTATTACCTTTATATGAGCTCATCTCATTGAAGAGTTCCATAATAGCAGCAATTGCAGTGTTAAACTGATACTCTTTTGTTATATCCTCGTTTACCTTTTTTATCGTCTGGTGGAGTTTTTTTCTCAGTTTTGCATCTTCTTCTGAAAGATTTTTAAAATCATCTTTTGTGTATTTAACATCTTTTAGCTTATCAGCTTTGTCTATGATAAAGTTCCAAACCCTTCTTAGGAAACGGTGGGCCCCCTCAACTCCGCTATCTATCCAGTCAAAACTGTTTTGAGGAGGGGCTGCAAATAGAATATAAAGTCTTACAGTATCAGCCCCATACTTTTCTATCATCTCATCTGGGTCTACCGTGTTGTGCTTAGACTTTGACATCTTATCAGATTTACCGTACTTGTCTTCCAATTTAGACAGTATTGACAAAGGTAAACCCAGTTTTTCAAATAAAAGCTTTGCGTTATCGTTAACCGTTAGATGGTTTTCTTCCAAAAACTGTTTCAAACTCTTTCCCATTCTTCTACTAAACCTTACGTTTTTTTGGCATTAATATTTTAATATACCGACGAAATTTGCTGAGAACTTTCTTCTTCTGGCTTATGGTTTTCTTCTTCCGGAAGCTCTCCTTCAAACAGCCTTTCTGCTAGGTAGTCTGCTAGATGCTGGACTTTTATATTTTTGTAATCTCCATGTTTATACATTCCGTCTGCAATGTTAAATACGCATCCCGGGCAGTCAGAGAGAACATACTGGGCTTTTGTGTTTTCAATGTCTTTTACCTTTCTCTTTTGAATCTCTGATGCGACCTCATAGTTTGCCACAGAGAAGTATCCGGCAAAACCACAGCACATCATAGCTTGCTCGCCTTCCACATACTCAGCGTTTTTCACATTTTTTAGTACATTTCTAAACACGTTTGGGTCTGTTTTCATAGCCGTGTATGAGTGGCAAGGGAAGTGAAAAGTTACCTTTTCTCCATTACCTTTGAAAGTTATATATCCCTGTTCTTCCAGTATTTCTGCAAAGTCTTTTACGGGATAGCCATACTCCTCCTTTAGTGCTCCGCCACAAGTAGGGCAAGCTACAACAATGTAATCAAACTCATACTTATCCATCTCTTCTTTATTGTGTTTCATTAAACTTTCAAAAGCTTCAACGTTTCCTGCATAAAGATGAGGTGCTCCACAACAGCGAATATTTTTAGGAACTTCTACCTCATATCCTGCCTCTTCCATAAGTTTGAGAACGTTTTCTCCTGTTTTACCATAAAAGGCATCTATCATACATCCTGTAAAGAATAACAATTTTCCCCTTTTTTCTTTTTTAGGCTTTACTATCTTGCCCCTTAGGCTAAAAGGTTTTGCTGTAGGTTTTGGCATAAGCTTGGTGTATTTTGGCACGCCTGTATCTAAAAAGACCGCATTATACTCTGGCACCTCTTTTTTAAACAGTTTTCCATAAGCTTCCATTAAAGAAGGTGCAAACTTCATTGCAGTTTTTGTTATCACATTTCCCATCATAGCAAGCCCGGAAAAAACAGCCGTTTTTACAAGGTCTTTTTTACCAACGGCTTCATTTCCCATATGACGGGCTCTAAACATAATCTCTTTGTACTCAACCTCATTAGGGCATATCCACTCGCATCTTCTACACATAGCACACTCATTCCACTGAGCTACCACCTCTTCTGTAAGAGGCATAATTCCATCAACCACAGCTTCTGCAAGGGCAAGTCTTCCTCTAGGTGAGCTTCTCTCTTCTTTTACTACACTGTATGTGGGACACACAGAACGACACGCAGAACACTTTACGCACTGATGAGCTAGCTCTTTAGAAAGCTCTACTTTTATCTCATTTGCCATTATTTCCTCCTTTTAAGTTAGGTTGGTTCATCATTTTCATTTGGATTTTTGCCGGTTGTTTTCTTAGTCCCTAAAATCTTGTTAAAACATCTATCGGTTTCGATTTTATCTTCAAGGACTAAGTCGTTGATAATAATTTGGATTTTGTGGCGTGGTATACCTG
>JALUFA010000212.1:0-1251 GCA_027052485.1 Hydrogenothermaceae bacterium | reverse complement strand
TCTTTAAAGGTTTATTTGAATTTTTTATAAGCTTATAAACTTTTTCTTTCTCATCCATAAAAAAAGTTTAGGAGGATTGATTAGTAAGAGCTATAAGATTTATCATAAGTTGTTAAAACTCCCACAGTGCTGTGGTTAGGTACTTTTCTCCTCCATCAGGGCAGATAAATACAATAGTTCCTTCATCAATTTCTCTAGCCAGTCTTAACGCTGCTTCAAAAGCTGCTCCTGAGGATTGACCTACAAATATACCTTCCTTTCTGGCTAGCTCTCTTGCTCTTTCATAAGCACTATCCGTGTCAATAAATATAGTCCTATCCAAGCGGTTTTCGTCAAAAATTCCCGGTTTTATTGATGTTTCTATGTATTTTAAACCCTCAATTCCATGAAACGGACTGTCAGGCTGAACTCCAATAACCTGAATATCTGGATTAAAAATCTTTAGTCTTCTACCGGTTCCCATAATAGTACCACCTGTACCTATACCGGCTATAAAGTGGGTAATCTTATGATTAGTTTGCTCCCAGATTTCAACAGCTGTAGAATAAAAGTGGGATTTCCAGTTGGCATCGTTGTTGTACTGGTCTATGTAATAGTATTTATCCGGATATTTTTCCACCAGTTTCCTTACGTAAAGAATAGCCCCATCAGTACTCTGAAGGGGGTCAGTGAAATGAATTTTGGCTCCGTATGCCTGGATGATGCGTTTTCTTTCTTCACTTACATTGGAAGGCATGGCAAGCTCAACCTGATAACCTAAAGCTGTCCCAACCATGGCAAGGGCTATTCCTGTATTTCCAGATGTAGCATCAAGGATTACTTTATCCTTTGTAAGTTTACCAGACTGGATAGCCTCTACAATCATACGGGTGGCAGGTCTATCTTTAACAGAACCTCCCGGATTATAGCTTTCCAGTTTTGCGTATATCTCAACAGGTTTTTCTCTTATATCATCAGGTAAAGATTTTTCTAACCTTACTAAGGGTGTGTTGCCTACTAGCTCCAATATTGATTTTCTGGTTTTTCTTACCGGTTCGTCATGCTGTCCTAAAATCCACACAGTTAAGCTCACCTTGCTTGAAAGATAAGTTAAGTTATTTTATATTGTTTCTGTTTGATTTGGAAACAAAAATTGATCATATGATGCAGAGAACTTAAATTTTGGGGAGCGATTAAAAAATGATAAAAAATCCAACAATAGCAGTAGTAGGCCTAGGATATGTAGGACTTCCTTTAGCAGTATTATTCAGC
>JALUFA010000211.1 GCA_027052485.1 Hydrogenothermaceae bacterium | reverse complement strand
AACAATTTATTAAAAACTAAAAATTTAACAAAAATTGGCGTTAAACCTAACTTAAATGAGATAATAATGTTAAACCAAATTTTGCGGAGAGAGTATGATTGTAATCTTTGACGTTGATGGTGTACTAATTGATGTTTCAAAGTCTTATCACTACTCAATAAGAGACACTGTAAAGTTTTTCACTGGAAAAGATGTATCCTTAGAAGAGTTAAGAGATATCAAATTTACATTTAAAATAAATAACGACTGGGACGCCTCTATAGCTGGGATTTTATATGCAAAATCAGGTCTTTTGCTTGAAGATTTTAAAGATGAGCTTAAAAGTTTTGCAAACTCCCTCGATGATTTTTACAAATTTGCTACTTTTTACAGCATAGACCTACCAGATTATAACAGTCTTGTTGAGATTTTTGAGTCTTTTTACGAAAAACATAGAGATAAAGAAGAGTTAATCATCCCAAAAGAAGTACTAAAACAAATAAAAGAAAAATCAAACTTGACGGGAATAATAACAGGTAGACCCAAAAGAGACCTGGACTACACTTTTGAAAAGCACGGTTTATACCCCTTCTTTGACTACATCGTTACAGAGGACGATATCCCCCAACCATCGCTGAGGAAACCATCTCCGTACCCATTAAAGCTTTTCTTTGAAAATAATGAGTACAAAGAACCAGTTTTTTATATAGGTGATACGTTAGCAGACAAACAGATGGTAGAAGAGTTTAATAAAAGCACTGGGAAAAACGTACAGTTTATACTGTATGAAAACGACCATAACAAGGATATACAAACAAGTTTAAAGGCTAAATCTCCAGAAGAACTATTATCAATTTTGGAGGGAAAACGATGATTATTGCGATAGACGGTCCCGCTGGAGCAGGAAAAAGCACAATAGCAAAGCTTATAGCTAAGAAGATAAACTGCACTTACATAAATACAGGAGCTATGTACCGCGCCGTTGCATACTTTCTGTTGAAAGAAGAAAAATCTATAGAAAGTTTAAAAGAAAGTGAGCTGCAAGCGCTTTTAGCCGAGATTAATATACAGTTTAAGGATGAAAGAACCATCTTAAATGGAGAAGACATTACAGAAAAGATAAGAACAGAAGAAGTTGCCAGGCTAGCATCTACAGTAGCAAAAAATCCACTTGTTAGAGAAAGGCTTACACACCTTCAAAGACAGATAGCAAAAAAAGAAGAGTGTGTAGTTATGGAGGGAAGAGACATAGGAACAGTTGTTTTCCCAAATGCTGATGTAAAAATTTTTTTAACCGCATCTCCAGAGGAAAGAGCAAGAAGAAGATACGAAGAGTTAGTAGCAAAGGGGCAAAACGTTTCGTATGAAGAAATTTTACAGCAGATAAAAAAACGAGATAAACAGGATACCGAGAGAGAAATAGCCCCTCTTAAACCTACAGAAGACTATACAATTATTGACACAACAAATAAAACCATTGAAGAAATAGCCGACAATATAATAAAGATAGTTAAGAGCAAACTTTCTTAGGAGGTTTTTTATGCATCAGCCCAAGGTACAACCGATAAACAAAGAGCGGGAAATCCCACCAGACAAATTCCTTGTATCAAAAACAGATACAAAAGGAATAATCAAGTATGCAAACACAGCATTTATTGAAGTCTCAGGGTATACAGAAGAAGAGCTGATAGGTAAACCCCATAACATCGTTAGACACCCGGATATGCCTAGGGCTGTTTTTAAATTGCTATGGGACACTATTCAAAAAGGCCAAGAATTTTGGGGATACGTAAAAAATATGGCTAAGGATGGTTCCTACTACTGGGTTTTCGCCCACGTTACACCCTCCTATGATACAGAGGGAAGGCACATCATAGGCTACCACTCAGATAGAAGAAAACCTAGAAAAGAGGCAGTTGAAAAGATTGAAAAGATATATCAAGAGGTTCTTGAAGCTGAAAAGCAGGGAGGACTGGAGGCAGGTTTGAAGAAATTCCAAGAAATTTTAGAAATGGAGGGTAAAGATTATGCAGAATTTGTCTTCTCTCTCTAAGATACAGATAGCAAATATTTTATCGATAATAATATTTACCATAACCTTAGCAGTAGAGATATATCAGCATGGCTTTGACTGGATTAGAGTTTTAAACATTCTAAACTTTATTCTTGCGTGGATCATCTTTATTAATGTGAAAAAAGTTAAAGCTCTTATTCAAAGAGTTAACACAATCCTTAAAGAAGGAAGTCAAGAAGGTTATCTAGAAGATAGAATAGTTCTTGCTAAAGATAAAGAAGAGCTTAAAGAACTTGTAGATAATCTAAATGATTTCTTCGACCAGGTTGAAGTATTTTTAAGAGAAATTCACGCACCTTTAGAGTATGCATCTCAAGGTAGATTCTTCAGAAAAGTAGTAACTGATGGTTTTAGGGGAACATTTAAAGTTACTGCAGAAGAACTTAATAAACCTCTAAAAGCAATGGAAGAAAACCACAAGTTTATGGAAAGAATATCTATAAACAACGAGCTCAGTAAGCTTGGTGGTGGGATAATCAAAGGGCTTATGCTTGTAAAAAATGACCTGAACGAGATAATCAAAAGAGCAGAAAAAATTAGAGAAGCGGGAGAAGAGACAGCTGGTCTTTCTGAGGAAAGCTTAAAAGAACTTGAAGAAATTATGAAAAAACTCAACGAGCTAATTAAACTTATCGAAGAGTCTAACCAGGTTATAACAAGCCTCTCTGAAAAAACAGAAAACATAGGACAGATTGTAAACCTAATTAAAGAAATAGCAGGGCAGACAAACCTACTTGCTTTAAACGCAGCAATAGAGGCAGCAAGGGCTGGAGAGTATGGAAAAGGATTTGCCGTTGTTGCAGATGAAGTTAGAAATCTAGCGGAAAGAACAGCTAAAGCTACGGAAGAAGTGAATAAAACCATCAGTGAACTTATAGAAGAAACTGAAAGAACCTATAGAAGCTCACAAAAGATGACTGAGATAGCTCAAGAGTCAGCCTATACAATAGAAAACTTCAAAGACGTGATATTTAAAGTTGACGAGGATGCAAAAATTACCCTCGCATACTCAAACATCATAAACGAGAGACTCTTCCTAACCTTACAAAAACTCAACCACATTATCTTTAAAAACAAAGCCTACAGTGCTATCTTTAGAGGCAAACTTACAGATAGACTACCGGACTACACCGGTTGTGAGTTCGGTAAATGGTACTACTCTCAAGGGGTTAAATTGTTTAAAAATTTTGAAGCATTTAAGAAAATTGAAGAACCTCACAAAGACGTTCACAAGTACATCCTTGATGCAGTACAGTTTGTTGATGGAGAAGACAGAGTTCTAGAGTTCAGAGAAAGAATAATAGAGGACTTCAAAAAAGCGGAAGAAGCGGCAGAAAAACTGTTTAAATATCTAGATGAACTTGCTGAAGAAGTAGAAAAATATGAGCTTGAAAAGGTTAGAAAAGAGGAAGAAAAGTGATATATTTCTTTATAAGAAAAGAATAAAATGGAGGAATAATCTTGGCTGAGATATATGATGTAACAGATGATAACTTTGAAGAGGTGGTTATAGAAAAGTCTTACGAAAAACCAGTAATTGTAGACTTTTGGGCTCCTTGGTGTGGTCCGTGTAGAGTGCTAAAGCCTCTTCTAGAAAAGCTGGCAGACGAGTATAATTATGTGCTTGCAAAGATAAACACCGACGAAAATCCACATATAGCTCAGGAGTTTGGAGTTCAAGGGATACCTGACGTAAAAATCTTCAAAGATGGGAAAGTTGTAGATGGCTTTGTTGGAGCTTATCCAGAACCAAAACTTAGAGAGTTTTTAGAAAAACATATGAAATCAAAACTCCAACAGAAGCTAGATGAAGCGAAAATGCTCTCTCTACAGGGGAAAAGAGAAGAAGCTGAAAAAATTTACAAATCCCTAGTTGAAGAATTTCCACAAAACAAAGCAGTAGCCCTTGAAGCTGGAAAGTTTTTTATAAAAGAAGGCAAAATAGACGAAGCAATAGAAGTTTTAGACACAATCCCGGAGTATCAAAAAGAGTACTACGTACAGGCACAGGCATTAAAAGAGCTTGCCAAACTAAAAGATGTATGCGATAACCTGCAGCCTGAAAATGAGCTTGATAAGTTATACAAAGAAGCTGCATGTGCCACGGTAGATGGGGACTACGAAAGAGCCTTAAAACTCTTCTTAGAGTTAGCCCAAAAGGATAAAAACTACAAAGATGAAGCCGCCAGAAAAGGCATGATTACAATCTTCAATATCCTTGGTGAAAGAGACCCATTAACTAAAGAGTACAGAAAAAAACTAGCAATGGTGCTGTATTGAGGAGTCTTTTTCTCCTCCTCTTTTTGTTCCACGTAGTTTTTGCATCTGGCTTAGATAATCTTCAAAACTGGTTAAAAGAAAACAGTAAGATAGATTTTACCCAAAAAGTTTTCCTGAAAGAGATGAACCAGTGGCAGGAGTATAAAGGTTATATATGTATAGAAAAAAACCAGTTTGTTGTCAGTTACTCATCCCCCTATAATCAAAAAATCTTTTTTAAAGATAAAAATCTATACTTATACTCACCTGAAGAAAATCAACTCATCATTACAAAAGAAGGTGAGAACCCATTCTTATCTCAAGTTTTAAAAATATTGGCCGGGGAGAAAATTTCAAAAATTTTTAAAGTAAAAAAAGAAGATAAAAACAAAGTAGAGCTCGTTCCAAACGATGCGTCTATAACGCAGCTTACAGTTTTCTATAAAGGCAATACTATAGAAAAAATAAAAGCTGTAGATAAGGAAGGCAATATCTTTATTATTCAAATCAATAAGGTTAGTTCTTGCCAACCTTCTGAATTTAAACTACCATCTAAGGCAGAAGTAATAGATTTAAGAGGAAGAAAATGAGTACATATGGAAAAGCCGTTGTAGGTGGAATAATTCTGTTTACAGTAATCACTGCTATAGCGTTATTTACACTTCCACCTAAGTATGGAGTATCCCTTTTTATTATGGATATAGCAGTTATCATTTTTGCATTCTTGGTATGGCTAAACAACAAGTACTACGATGAACAAATAGGCACACGGATACTATCTATAAACGACAAAGATTTTATCTATGCAGTGATAGCTAGACAGATGAATATGCACGGAGCAAATGATATTAAAGATAAAGGAAATGTTATTGAATTTTACAAAGGAAAAAACAAAGCAGGTGAAGTTAGATTTAGAACTGATGAAAACGGAAATCCTATAAAAGTAGATGGCAAGTGGGTAATAGAGGTAGTAGCTCCTGAGTATATACTCCATAATATAGATAATGAACTTTGGAGTTTGATAGGTACTAAACAGTAGAGCTGGAGTTTAAAATCTCAACAAACTTATCCATTCTTATCCTAGCTAATGGCTTAAAATCATAACCTACAAACTTTTTCTTTAATGCCCGCAGATAACCTGTATACGCAACCATAGCTGCATTATCGGTACACAGGTAAAAAGGTGGAAAAACTGCCTTTATTCCTAATCTTTTAGCCTCTTCAGTTAGTTTTTCTCTAAGGAGTGAGTTTGCAGATACTCCACCAGCAACTACTATGCTTTTGACTTTGTACTCCTTAGCAGCATCTAAGGTTTTTTTTACGAGTATATCAACTACCTTTTCCTGAAAAGACGATGCTATCTGCTTTTTCGTAAACTGCCCTGATTCAACCTTTCTGAGTACATCAGCTTTCAAACCACTAAACGAGAAGTTAAACCTATGTTCCTTCTTTCCTTTTAAAGGAGTAGGAAAATCTATACAGGCACACTCAGGAACGTACAGTTCATCTATAACGGGTCCTCCCGGATATCCAAGGTCTAACATTCTAGCTACCTTGTCGTAAGCCTCTCCCACAGCATCATCTAACGTACCACCAATATACGTGTAATCTTCAAAATCCCTTATTAAATAAAGCTCAGTATGGCCTCCAGAAACCACAAGTGCCAAAAAGGGAAAATCTACTTTTTTTTCTATAAACGTACCAAAGATGTGGGCTTCTATATGATGGACTGGAACAAGAGGTTTATCTGTTGCAAATGATAAAGCCTTCGCAAATGAAACACCAATAACAAGCGATACTATCAGTCCCGGCGCAAATGTAGCTGCAATAACATCTATATCTTCTAGAGAAACATTAGCATCTTTTAAAGCCTTATCTAGAACAGGGAGGATGTTCTTTGTATGTTCTCTGGCTGCAAGTTCAGGAAAAACTCCTCCCCACTCTTTGTGGATATCAATCTGAGAGGAGACTACGTTAGAGAGTAGCCCCTTCTCACTGTCGTACACAGCCACAGAAGTTTCATCACAAGAGGTTTCAACACCTAAAACTTTCATCACATACTTTGTTTTGCAAAGTTCATAATCTTAATCGCATTAATAGCTGCATCTAGCTGTGGGTCTTTAATCTTAACTTTTTTACCTTTTATCTTCGCGTCTCTTTCAGCCTTTAAGCGTTTCATCTCTTCCTGAGGTGAAACGTGAACCACAATGTCTGGAGTTATACCTTTATACATAATCATTTTTCCGCTAGGTGTGTAATAGTAAGCTGTTGTTATCTTTACACCAGAACCATCTGGTAGAGGTATTAACGTTTGAACCGAAGCTTTGCCAAACGTCGTTTCTCCAACAGCCAAAGCTCTATTATTGTCCCTTAACGCACCTGTTAAAATCTCAGATGCACTTGCTGAACCTTTGTTAACGAGCACCACGATAGGAACATCTTTTGGAATTATTGGATTTGACTCTGAGTAAAACTTGTCGTTGCTGTTTGGTGTTCTACCTTTTGTGTAAACAATAAGCTTTCCTTTAGGAAGAAGCATATCTGCAATGCTTACAGCTGTGGTTAGAAGACCACCAGGATTGTTTCTTAAATCAATAATAATACCTTTCTTATCTTTAAACTTCTCTAAAGCCTTTCTAAAGTCTTCGGCTGAGTTTTCCTGAAACTGGGTGAGCCTAATATAGCCAATATTTCCATTATCAAGCTCTTTTGTTTTTACGCTTTTGATTTTAATAATGTCTCTAACTATAGTAACCTTGAACGGTTTCTCTAGGCCTTTTCTCCAGATAGTTAAAGTAACCTTCGTTCCGGGTTTTCCCCTCATTAGTTTTACAGCTTGAATAAGAGACATCTTTTCAACAGGTTTTCCATTTATCTCAAGGATGACATCCCCCGGTTTTAGACCAGCCCTCCATGCAGGTGTATCCTCAATAGGAGCAACAATAATAAGCTTGTGGTCTTCCATTGTTATCTCAATTCCAAGACCACCGAACTCTCCTTCAGTTTCTGTTCTAAACTCTTTAAACTCATCGGGAGTAAAAAATGCAGAAAACGGGTCTAAAGCCTTCATCATCCCTTTTAAAGAGCTGTAAACCAGCTTTTGAGAGTCTACAGGTTCAACATAGTACTTTTTTACTAGCTGGAAGACCTGCGTATATAAATCTAAAAGTTTTAAATCTTTTTCTACTGAGTTTTTTTCTGACTTAGTTGTAATACCAAAGGTAAAACCTGCCAAGAATATAAGTAAAATTCCTGATATTAAAGCTAATCTGCTTTTCAACATATCCCTCACAGCCTTATTAAAATACACTTAGTATATAATAATTTGCGCTTACTACAAAAAAGCAATCAGGAGATAACTTTGAGCTTAAGAGCCCTCAGATTTCTAAACGCTGGAGAGTCCCATGGCCCAGCATTAACTGCGATAATTGAAGGTATTCCATCAAACTTAAAAATTTCTTCTGAGTATATAAACAACGAGCTTGCTAGACGTCAAAAAGGGTACGGTCGCGGTGGCCGTATGAAGATAGAAAAAGATAAGGTGAAAATCCTATCAGGTGTACGCTTTGGATACACCCTCGGAAGTCCAATAACTCTAATGGTTGAAAACAAAGACTGGGAAAACTGGACTGATATTATGTCAATAGAAGGTGAACCTGTAGAAAAAAGG
>JALUFA010000210.1 GCA_027052485.1 Hydrogenothermaceae bacterium | reverse complement strand
TGCCGCTAGAGTTTTTCCATCACCGTTTACTCCGTGACATCCTACACAGAATTTGTTGTAGACCTTTCTACCTGCTTCTTCTTCAGCAGTAAGGTCTTTGGTTTTTTTCGCTTCCGCCGGTTTAGAAGAGTATACGTGTAAAAGCCCGTACACAAACAACGCCGGCAGGAAGAAAAACAGTAGCCACCTGATGGTAGTGTTTTCTCCCATAAGGTTAACCTCCTTAGAATATTTTAATTAGCTAATGTTTATTCTATATTAGCCTTTTTTCGGCTATCAATAATTAAAATTAACTGTTATTTTCACTAAATTTTCACAATACGGCAAGTATATTATGATATCTATCAGTCTATTGAATAATAATACTAGAATTAGTTTTGAAGTCAAGAGTTTTAAGATAAATTTGACTTTAATAGGAGAAGGGGGCAAAGCCCCAAAGGAAAACTAATCTTCTAGAGTTGAAATGTCTCCGAGAGGCATACCGAGCTCTTTAGCCTTTAACACTCTTCTCATAATTTTACCTGAACGGGTTTTAGGAAGTTTTTCAACAAACTCAATCTCATCAGGGACAGCAAGAGAACCGAGTTCTTTTCTAACATGGGCTTTCAGGTCTTTTACTAGCGTTTCTGAAGGCTGGTAATCTTTCCTTAATATAACAAAAGCTTTTATACTTTCTCCTTTGATATCGTGGGGCTTTCCTATAACTGCAGCCTCGGCAACTGCTGGATGGGATACAAGGGCACTTTCAACTTCTGCAGTACCTATCCTGTGTCCTGAAACATTTATAACGTCATCAGCCCTTCCGAGTATCATAATGTATCCGTCTTTATCCTTTGTAGCAGTATCTCCTGTAAAGTAGTAGTTTTTGATTTCTGTCCAGTATTTTTCAAACCTTTCAGGCTCACCCCAGCATGTTCTTAGAACAGAAGGCCAAGGCTTTTTGATTACAAGGTATCCCACCTCATCAGGTTTTACTGGCTCTCCGTCTTTATTTACAACATCTGCCTCAATACCCCAGAATGGTTTACCTGCTTTCCCTGGCTTTTGAGGATACGCTGGAACAGTAGTTATCATGTGGCCTCCGGTCTCTGTTTGCCACCACGTATCTACTATGGAGCAGTTTTCTTTTCCTATGTTTTTGTAGTACCAAAGCCAAGCTTCAGGATTTATAGGCTCACCTACAGAACCGAGAACCCTTAAGGATGAAAGGTCATACTTGGCAGGCCATTCCTCTCCATACTTCATAAATAGCCTTATAGCCGTTGGAGCCGTGTAGAATATGTTTACTCTGTACTTTTCTATGATAGACCACCATCTACCAGGGTTAGGATAGTCTGGAGCTCCTTCTGCGACAACAGAAGTTGTTCCAACCGACAGAGGTCCATACACCATGTAGCTATGCCCTGTTATCCATCCTGGGTCTGCAGTACACCAGTAAATATCATCTTCGTGAATGTCAAACACATACTTTGTAGTTATATGGGTATATAGGTTATATCCACCTATTGTATGCAGGACTCCTTTTGGTTTACCTGTTGAACCAGACGTGTATAGGATAAAAAGAGGGTCTTCTGCATCCATAACCTCTGGCTCGCATTCTGCTGGCTGATTTTTTATCAGCTCATTAAAATCTATTTCTCTCTCTGTTAACTCAAGTTCATCTCCTTCTCTTTGAAGAACTATTACATTCTCTACAAAATCAAGACCGTCAACTGCCTCGTCAGCAATTGCTTTAAGGTCTATCTTTTTACCTCTTCTTTTCGTCCACGTTGAGGTAATTACCACTTTTGCTTTAGCATCCTCTATTCTCATTCTTAAAGCATTTGCACTAAAACCTGCGTAAACTACAGAGTGAATTGCACCTATCCTAGCTGCTGCTAGCATTGCTGCAAGTTGTTCTATCACAAGAGGCATATAAATAACGACCCTATCTCCCTTTTTTACGCCAAGGCTTTTTAGTCCGTTTGCTATTTTATTGACAAGCTCTAAAAGCTCACCGTAAGTGATTTTTTTCTCATTTCCATCTTCATCTACCCATATATAGGCGAGTTTATTTCTCCTTCCGTTCTTAACGTGTCTATCCAGACAGTTATAAGTGATGTTTAGTTTTCCTCCAATAAACCACTTATACTCAGGAAAGTTCCACTCAAAAACCTTATCCCACTTTTTAAACCAGTCTAACTCTTTTTCCGC
>JALUFA010000209.1 GCA_027052485.1 Hydrogenothermaceae bacterium | reverse complement strand
GCTATATGATAGTAAAAAACAGAAAAATCCTAGACTATAAGTCTGTAGCCTCAAAAGACGAGTTTAAACTGATAAACACCTTCTGGACGAACTTTGCAAGGAGTCATTCTGGGAAGGATGGAAAAATTTTCAGATTTCCTGTTCTCATAACATTCAACGGTAAAGATTTTGACATTCCTGTACTCAAAATCAGGACTTTAAAATACATCCCTTACCTGGACCACAAATACTTTGTTAGTATCTTTTTTGATAGATTTGATAAGTGGGAGGACAGCTATCCAACCTATGGAAATAGATACTCAAATTACCATATAGACCTAGCTACAGACTTTTTTGGGAAAAAAGTTTCCCTCAAGAAACTTTGCTATCTGTGCGGTATACCTGTAAAAACGGAAGGGGATGGTTCTCAGGTGGAAAACTGGTTTTATGAGGAGAATCTACATAAAATAGCTACCTACTGCGCTGAAGACGTTTTAGCGATTGCAAAGCTTTTTTCCTATATCAATCAGCATTTACTTGCAAACAGTTATCTTTTCCCTCTTATAGACGAGTTTGAAAACTTGGAGGCCGATATCAGCATTGAGTAGCCTACTGTTTGACCTAAAAACCTTCGGAACCATTGAAAAAGCTACATTTTTAGAGCGCCCAAACAGATTTAAAGCTTTGTGTGAAAAAGATGGAAAAGTTGTAAGCTGCCATGTGGCAGACCCAGGCAGGCTGAAAGAGATATTCATTCCCGGGAGAGAAGTACTAGTTGTAAAACACCCTCCAGGAATGAAAACCCAGTACAAACTCCTTGCTATAAACGTTGATGGGGAGTGGGTACTGCTAAACACATCTATTCACTCTAAAATCGGTGAAAAGGCAATTAAAAAAGGAGTGCTAGGTTTTATCCCCAAAAAGATAAAAAGAGAAGTAAGCTTTGGAATTAGCAGGATAGATTATCTGTTAGACGACAAAATCTTTGTTGAGCTGAAAGGTACAAACCTACTTCTAGATAACTGTTGTCTATTCCCAGATGCACCTACAGAAAGGGGAGCTCGCCACTTACGGGAACTGAAGGAAGCCGTAAAACAGGGATACGAAAGCTACATACTATTTATGGGATTAAGAAAGTGCAGCTGTTTTAAAACCCATGAAAGACTAGACCCTACCTTTGCCACAGAGTTTAAAGATGCTCTAAAAAAAGGTGTAAAATTTAAAGGTTTTAAAATCCATCTAAACGTTGATGATTTTACGGTTCATCTAGGAGACGAGCTGGTTCTGTGCAATGATGGAGTTTAGTATATTCCAGATAATGAATATCATCGGGATCATAGCCTTTGCCATTACAGGAGCGTTAAAGGCTATAGAGGAGAAACTAGACCTTCTTGGCATAACAGTTTTAGGTATTCTTACCGCTTTAGGTGGTGGGATAACTAGAGACCTCCTTGTTAACCACATTCCAACAGCTCTTAAATCCATATCTGATATGTCTTTTGCAATTTTTGGTGTATGGCTTGCGCTGATTTTTTACAAGATTTTTGGCCTTGATATAAAAAACCGCTATATTATCCTAATACCAGATGCAATAGGGCTTGCAGCCTTTACTACCACAGGCGCAATGATAGCTTACAATGCTGGAGTTTCCGTTTTTGGGATAGTTATACTTGCAACTTTAACAGGTGTTGGTGGTGGGATAATCAGTGATGTACTTCTTGGAAAAGTGCCGTCAGTTTTAAGGGATGATTTTTACGCTTCTTGTGCTATTATCGGGGCTGTAATCTTTTACATTAGTCTGCTTTCTGGGCTTTCTCTAGAAGTAAGCAGTTTTATATGCAGTCTATCCGTTCTTATGATAAGGATTGTCGCGATTTTATACCAGTGGAAACTTCCAAAGTTTGATTAAAGCGCGCCCGGCAGGAGTCGAACCTGCAACCTCGTGATCCGTAGTCACGTGCTCTATCCAATTGAGCTACGGGCGCGTATGAGTTTTATGTAAGATTTTTAAGTTTTTCTTCCTGTTCTTTCAGTGCCAGTTGTTCTATTATCTCGTCTAGCTCACCATCCAGTATTTCGTGTATTCGGTGAGACGTGTAGCCTATTCTATGGTCCGTAACCCTGTTTTGTGGGAAGTTATACGTTCTTATCTTTTCGCTTCTATCTCCAGTTCCAACCTGAGACTTTCTTTCCTGCTCCCTTTTTGCCCTTTCTATCCTGTCGTAGTGGTCTTTTAGTCTAGCTCTTAGTATCTGCATAGCTTTAGCTCGGTTTTGTATCTGGGAGCGCTCATCCTGACATGAAACCACTATTCCAGTAGGCAAGTGGGTTATTCTAACTGCCGAATCTGTAGTGTTGACGTGCTGTCCTCCAGCACCAGATGCCCTCATAGTTTCTATTTTAAGCTCTTCAGGTTTAATTTCAATATCTACCTCTTCGGCCTCTGGAAGTACAGCCACCGTTGCCGTAGATGTGTGTATTCTCCCTGAGCTTTCAGTTTCTGGTACCCTCTGTACCCTATGAACGCCGCTTTCATACTTTAGTTTTGAGTAAGCACCCTGACCCTTTATAAGGGCTATAACCTCTTTTATTCCACCTCTGTCTGTTGGATGGATGCTTAAAACTTCAAGCTTCCAGCCGTTTCTTTCGGCGTACCTTTGATACATTCTAAACAGCTCACCGGCAAATAGAGCAGCTTCGTCTCCACCGGCTCCTTGTCTTATCTCTAAGATAACGTTTTTATCATCGTTTGGGTCTTTAGGAAGAAGAGCTATCTCTATTTCTTTTTCAAGCTTTTCATTCCTCTTTCTGAGTTCTTCCAACTCTTCTTCTGCGAGTAGTTTCATCTCCTCATCGTCAGCCGAGGATAGAAGTTCCTTTGTGTCTTTTATATCCTGTTGAACCTTTTTGTACTCTTCGTATAGATTTACGATATTACCAAGCTCTTTATGTTCTTTTGCAAGCTCCTGTAGTTTCTTTGGATTGCTTACAATCTCAGGAGAAGAAAGTTTTTCCTCAAGCTCTTTAAACTTCTCCTTAATATTCTCAAGCTTGGTAATGATTGTCTTATTCATTACTTCTCAGATGCCGCTCCTTGGAGTTCTAAGAATAAAGGTTTAGCTTTTAATTTACCTACGTAGTAAGGGTGGCACTGGTTGCAAACCTCAATGTAAACCGTTCCACCTTTAGTTGATAAAAGCTCAAACTGGTTTCCACAAGAGCACACAAACTTTGTAGGCTCTACATTTGGGTGAATATCTTTTTTCAATACTATTACCTCCGAAAGATTAAAAATTTACTTTAGCAAACTTATATTTTATTACTTTGCTGTTTTTTCATCAAGTATTCATAGATTTTAAGAACTCTTCATTTGTTTTAAACTTGCTTAGTTTGCTGAGGAGAAACTCCATAGCCTCAACTTCGTCCATAGTAGAGAGGAACTTTCTTAAAATCCAAAGTCTTTGTAGCTCCCAATCCTCTAGGAGGAGTTCTTCTTTTCTCGTTCCTGATTTTGGAATATTAATAGCAGGGAATATTCGTCTTTCCATTAAACGCCTGTCTAGGTAGAGTTCCATATTACCTGTACCTTTAAACTCTTCAAATATAACTTCATCCATTTTTGAGCCTGTCTCAACGAGGGCTGTTGCGAGGATTGTTAAGCTACCTCCATCTTCTATATTCCTTGCAGCACCAAAGAACTTTTTAGGTCTCTGTAGAGCTGTTGCCTCAATACCACCGGATAAAACTCTTCCGCTTGGAGGAGTAATGGCGTTTGATGCTCTAGAAAGCCTTGTTATAGAGTCAAGGAGGATAACAACATCCTGTCCGTTTTCTACAAGTCTCTTTGCCCTTTCAACCACAAGCTCTGCTAGATGCATATGTTTTTCTGGTGGCTCATCAAAAGTTGATGCCACAACCTCAGCACCTTCCCCAACAATTCTTTTCATTTCTGTAACTTCTTCCGGACGTTCATCAATAAGAAGGATGATAATGTGGGTTTCTGGATGGTTTGCTATTAATGCTTTTGCTATTCTTTGAATAAGTACAGTTTTTCCTGCCTTTGGGGGAGCAACAATAAGTCCCCTTTGCCCTTTACCTATCGGAGATATTAAACTTACAACCCTTGTTGAAAGGTCAGATGGGTCATACTCAAGGTTAAATCTCTCTGTTGGGTGGAAAGGTGTAAGTCTTTCAAACTGGGGTCTTTTCTTAATTTTTTCTGGTTCTACTGTGTTTACAGCCTCTATCTTAATTAAGGCTCTGTACTTTTCGCCTTCCTTTGGCTGTCTAGCTATACCTATTATGTAATCCCCAGTTCTTAATCCAAACTTTTTAATCTGGGAAGGGGACACGTATATATCTGAAGAGTGGGGCTGATAGTTGTTTTCTATAGAGCGTATAAAGCCGTATCCTTCTGGAAGTACTTCAAGTACACCTTTTATAAAATCTAAACCTTCTTCTTTAGCCTTTTTTTCAAGAATTCTGGTAATAAGCTCAGACTTTTTTAGGCCTGTTGTTCTTGATAAACCTACTTCTTTACCGAGTTTTTGAAGTTCTGGAAGAGTTAGTTTTTTCAGGTCGTCCAGAGTGATGTTTGATAGTTCGGTAGTGTTTGCCATACTGTTTCTTTCCTCCTTTGTTGTTTACTTACCGATACAAAATGATGAGAAAATCTTTCCGAGGACGTCCTCTGTGTGAATTTCCCCTAGTATCTCTTTTAAATGGTAATTTGCCTCACGTATATCAAGCATAATAAGCTCTTTTTGATTTTCATAGTAGTCTAGGTTCTGATAAAGATTTTCAAGTATCTGTTTTGCCTTTTGTAAAGCCTCTTGATGTCTAAGGTTAATGTAAACATCGGTATCTATGTTATCCAGTAAGCCAAGACGGTTGATTATCTCATCTTCGAGATTTTTGAGGCCTTCTTTGGTTTTTGTACTGACAAAGATTACATCATTATAATAGTCTTTAATTTTACTTTCTGCAATGCCTAAATCTATCTTATTACCTACTATTATCGGATTTTTGTCCTTAACATTTTCAAGGATTTTTAAATCTTCATCGGTTAAACCTTCCGATGCATCAAAAACAAAGATAACTATATCTGCCTCATTTATCTTTTCTTTTGCCTTTTCAATCCCAAGCTTTTCAATTTTGTCTTCTGCTTCTCTTATTCCTGCCGTGTCTATAAGCTTTACAGGATAGCCCCTTATTGAAAACTCCTCTTCTATAAAGTCTCTAGTAGTTCCCTTTATATCTGAAACTATAGCTCTTTCATATCCAACAAGTGCGTTAAACAGAGATGACTTCCCAACGTTTGGTCTTCCAACAATTGCGAGTTTTATACCTTCGGACAGGAGCTTTCCTCTCTTATAGGTTTTTAAAAGCTCTTCTATCTTATCTAAAACTTCTTTTAAAGTGGTTTGTATCTGCTGCAGTTCTATCTCTTCAACATCCTCAGGGAAGTTCAGTTCTGCCTCTATCAGACCTTCTACTTCTATCAGTTTGTCTCTCAGCTGTTTTATCTGAGAGGAAAGTTTTCCCTCTAACAGGTTTAACGCTGCTCTTGATGCTTTTTCTGTTTTTGCCTCTATAAGCTGGGCTATAGCTTCTGCCTGTACTAAATCTATTTTCCCATGTAAAAATGCCCTTTTTGTAAACTCTCCAGGTTCAGCAAGGCGAGCCCCAAGGTTGATAGCCTCTTCTATAACCTTTTTTACAACAGGTACGCTTCCGTGTAGGTGTAGCTCAACAACATCTTCCCCCGTAAAACTGTGGGGAGCTTTAAAGTATAAAAGGAGTCCCTCATCAAGGACGTTTCCTTGTCTATCCAAAACCTTTCCAAAGTATGCTTTCCGTGGTGTTATATTTGCCTTCTTTGAAAAAAGAGAAGTTCCTATCTTTAAGGCATCTTTACCACTAATTCTAACAATAGCAACCCCCGAAGGAACGAGGGCTGTTGCATTTGCCACAATTGTGTCTTCTTTAAGTGGAAGCATTTTGCTTTTGTTTTTGCTTGTTTAACATCTTATTAACGATAAGAGACTGTATCAGCCCTAATATATTATTCGTTAACCAGTAAAGTACAAGCCCAGCTGGGAAGTTCATAAATAAGAACGTAAATAAAGCTGCCATTCCGTACATGATGAATTTTTGGTTTTTATCTGAAGATGGGGTAATCCACTGCTGGGCTACCATAGACAGTCCCATGAGTATAGGTAATATGTAGTAAGGGTCGTGTTGAGACAGGTCAGGTATCCACAAGAAAGGAACGTTTTTTAACTCAACATCCACCATTAAAACGTTATATAGAGCAATGAATATTGGTATCTGAACCAGTATAGGCAGACAACCACTCATAGGATTGGCGCCGTGTTCTGCATAGAGTTTCATCATTTCCTGCTGGAGTTTTTGGGGGTCGTCTTTGTACTTCTTCTGGAGTTTTTGGATTTCTGGCGCCAGGTCTGCCATCCTTTTCATCGCCATTAAAGACTTGTGGTTTAATGGGAACAGGATGATTCTTAGAAGAACTGTAAGGATTATTATTGCCAGTCCCCAGTTATGAACGTAGTTATAGATAAAGTGCAGTACTAGGAACAATGGTTTCCCAAGAAATCCAAATATACCAAAATCAATTGTATCTCTGAGGGCTAAATCAACACCCCAAAGTTTTTTGTACTTTTCTGTAATTTCACCAAGAAGAGAGTAGAGTTTAGCTCCTCCATAGAAGAAACCGTCTAAGTCGCCTCTAATCTCCGATAAGGTTAAAGTGGTCTCATTTCCTAGAGGTATAACATAACTTGTGGTAAAGCCTAGTTTATTTGCTATAAGCTGTAAAAAGTACTTATTTTCCTCTCCAGCCCAGATGATGTTATCCCTTATTACTTGAGTTTGTTTTATGTCTGCATCAATTTTTATCAGGTCTGTTTGGGTTTTTATAATAGCTCCTCTATGTCCGAAACCTCTTTCTTCCTTTGGAGGAGTAATACCGTTAATAACCGCAATACCTACGTTTTCTAAGCCTTTCTTTTCAGGTAGGTACAGACTGATAGTCTCGTCTGGGTTGATAACAAAAACCTTTTTAATCTCTACATTGTTTTTCTTTAGGAAGAATATGTATTTATTCCCATCTTTTTTTACGTCATACTTTGAGAAGTTAAGGATTGCTGTAAGTTTTGGGTCTGTAGTTATTATCTCAGCTGGAAAAATTCTGTTATCTTTTGCGATTTTAGGTATTGTATCTATTTTGTATCTATCAAGGTACACAGAAATTATTCTTGCACCGACTTTTGATATCTTAATCTTTCCATACTTTGTTTTTATCTCAACTACATCTTTTAGATTATCGCTGGTTAATCTCTGGTTATTTAAAAGAATATCGTAGCTTCCAACAACTTTCGTATTAATTGTTTTTATAGGTTCTGCTTGAGATGTTGATGTGCCTTTTTGTTCGTTCTCTTTTGTGGTTGTACTTTGCGTTTGTTGTACTACCTTTTGTTCTTTTTTGTCTTCAGCAAACAGATTCTCAGCTATTACAAACCCAATCATAAAAACAGACACAATCAGGAAAAATATCATTACCCGTTTTTGCATATCCTGGTCTTGATTAAACATTCCTATACCTCTTTTTTATTTTTACGGATAGTCTACTCCACCTTTAGAGAAAGGATTACACCTTAGAATTCTCCAAGCTCCTTTTAAAGTCCCTTTTACTACTCCATACTTTTCAATTGCCTGAACTGTATATTCGGAGCATGAAGGATAGTATCTACAAGATTTTCCAAAAAAGGGAGATATAGCTTTCTGATAAAGTTTAATGAGCGCTATTAGTAATTTTTTCATTTTTAACTTTGGCTTTTATCTGGTTAATATCATCTATTAACTGTTGCATTTTTAGGTTCTGAATACCCTTTTTAGGAATTATAACAAAATCGAAACTAATCTGGTCTTTGTGTATGTTAGAACCTCTTATAGCTTCTTTAATTATTCTTTTAACCCTATTTCGTTTAACAGCTCTTTTATCAAA
>JALUFA010000208.1 GCA_027052485.1 Hydrogenothermaceae bacterium | reverse complement strand
ACTTAACATTCATATAGAAGGTATTATGAGCCATTTCCCATCGGCGGACATAGACCCAACTTACACGAAAAGTCAGATAAGCCGGTTTAAGACTATAGTAAAAAATTTTTATCAAAGTGGTATAAATCCCCAGTATATTCACCTTCAAAACAGTGCAGGGCTTGTTTATGAATGTGATTTTTGTAATCTTGTTAGGGTAGGTTTAGTACTGTATGGGGAAAAGCCTTTTGAAAGTTTCCCGCTAGATGTAGAAAACTGTATGTACGTTAAAAGTAGGATTATATCTATAAAAAACGTAAAAAAGGGCGACAAAATCTCTTACACAGGCAGCTTTAAGGCTCCAACCAGTATGAAAATAGGGATTGTGTCCTTTGGGTATGCAGATGGTCTTCCAAGAGTCCTATCAAACAGAGGTTTTTCACTTGTAAATGGTAAAAAAGCTCCCTATATAGGAAACATCACAATGGATATGAGTATCATTGACCTGTCGAAAGTAGATGCTAAGATTGGAGATGAGGTCGTCATTGTGGGAAAACAACAAAATAAAGAAATTACCTTTACAGACATTGCAAAACTTGCAAACACCATACCTTATGAAGTGATGTGTGGTATATCAAAGAGAGTAAAGAGAGTAGAGGTTTAGTTATGAGTACAGGAAACCTGTCTATACTTGTTGTAGACGATGAGGAAAATATCAAACAGCTTTTAAGGGATATTCTTGAAGATGAAGGGTACTACGTTGATGTAGCTTCTTCAATAACAGAGGCAAAAAACAAGCTGAGGGAAAAAGATTTTGACATCGTTTTTTTAGATGTTTGGCTTCCAGATGGGGAAGGTACAGACCTGATTGAACCTATAAAAAAAGAATCACCCCACACAAAAGTGATAATGATTTCAGGCCATGCAAACATTCCAGTCGCAGTTAAAGCTTTAAAACTGGGAGCTTATGACTTTTTAGAAAAGCCTCTATCAACTGAGGCCATACTTGCAGTACTGGAGAAAGCCCACGAGCAGATAAAAAAAGAGTTGGAATTCCAGTTTTTAAAGGAAAAGGCAGAAGACCATATAGAAATTATAGGAAACAGTCCACCTATCCAAAAGCTAAAAAGGCAGATAGAAAGGGTAGCAAGAACCAATGCATGGGTTATGATTCTAGGTGAAAATGGTACAGGTAAAGAGCTGGTTGCAAAGTCTATCCACTACCTTTCAGACAGGGCAGATAAGCCTTTTGTTGATATAAACTGTGCCGCTATCCCTGATGACCTCTTCGAAGCAGAGCTTTTTGGGTATGAAAAGGGAGCCTTTACCAACGCAGTAGCACGAAAACCCGGAAAACTTGAGATTGCTGATGGAGGAACCCTCTTCCTTGATGAAGTTGCAGACCTGAGCCTCAGGGCACAGGCAAAGCTACTCAGGGTTTTAGAAGAGAAGACCTTTTCTCGACTTGGTGGAAACCAGAAAATCAAGGTAGACCTTCGGGTTATTTCGGCTACAAACAAAGATATAGAAGAAGAGATAAGAAAAGGAAACTTTAGGCAAGATTTAGCATTTAGACTTTCTGTTGTACCAATAAAAGTCCCACCTCTCAGGGAAAGGGGGGAAGATATTATTCTCCTTGCCGAGTACTTCTTAAAAAAGTCATGTTTAGAAAATAAAATGGAGATTCCGGAAATATTCCCAGAAGTAAAAAAAGTCTTTCTAAAGTACTCGTGGCCGGGGAACGTCAGGGAGCTAAAAAACCTAATGGAGAGACTTTGTATCTTTTCTGAAGGGGTGATAACTGTTGACGACCTACCCGATTATATGATAGGAAAAGATAGGAAGAGGGGAGTTTTTACGTTTGGTATAAGACCTTTAAAAGAAGTTAGAGAGCTTGCCGAAAAGGAAGCAATTAAATTAGCACTAGAAAGGTACGGTAAGAAAAACCTTAAAGAAATAGCAAAGATTTTAGACATAGACCTTTCTTCCCTCTACAGAAAGATAAAACAGTACAATCTGGAGGATTAAAAATGCCTTACGTAAACGTAAAAGTTGCAGGAAAACTTACAAAAGAGCAAAAACAGCAAATAGCAGAAGGTATAACAAAAGTGCTGCAGGAAGTAGCTAACAAACCACCAGAGGCTACATACATAGTCATTGAAGAAATCGACAGAGAAAACTGGGCTAAAGGTGGAAAGCTACTATCAGACAAATAAAACATAAGGAGCATAAAGTATGAAAATCGTAGATTTAAGATACAAGGATTTTAGGAAAAGCCAAGAACTAAAAAAACTCCTCTCAAGAAACGACGTTGACGTTGAGGAGTATGAAAAAACCGTAAAACAGATAATAAAAGACGTAAAAGAACGGGGAGACGAAGCCGTCATTGAGTACACAAAAAAGTTTGACGGGGTTGAACTTACCCCAGAAGAACTGGTAATCCCGTTTAAAGAGCTAGAAAAAGCTTACGATGAGATAGAGGATGACGTTAGATGGGCTTTAGAAGTCGCTGCTGAAAGGGTTAGAGATTTTCATAAGGCTCAGATTGAAAACTCTTACTTTAAAGAAGAACCGGGAATTATTCTAGGACAGAAGGTTATTCCTATAGAAAGGGCAGGACTTTACGTTCCGGGTGGAAAGGCAGCATACCCCTCATCTGTCATAATGAACGCGATACCTGCTGAGGTTGCAGGGGTTAAAGACATAGTTATGTGTTCTCCCAATCCAAACAAATACACCCTTGCAGCAGCATTTATATGTGGGATAGAAACTGTTTACAGAATAGGCGGAGCCCAAGCTATAGCTGCCATGGCTTACGGTACCCAAACCATAAAAAAGGTAGATAAGATAGTAGGCCCCGGAAATATCTTTGTTGCCCTTGCTAAAAAGAACGTTTACGGAGTTGTTGATATTGACTCTATAGCTGGCCCATCTGAGATACTGGTTATTGCAGACTCTACAGCAAACCCAAAATGGATAGCAGCAGACCTTATGTCTCAGGCAGAGCACGATGAACTGGCAGCATCAATACTGATTACCGATGATGAAAACCTTGCAGAACAGGTTCACGATGCCATCTATGCAGACCTGCTTTTAAACATGCCAAGAAGAGAGATTATAGAAAAATCCCTAAACAACTACGGATATATATTCATTGTTGAGGATATAAAGAAGGCTTGCGAGGTTTCAAACTTCATAGCTCCAGAACACCTAGAGCTTGTTGTTAAAAATCCGTTTGACTACCTTAACGATATCAAACATGCAGGAGCTATATTCTTAGGGGAGTACGCAACAGAACCATTAGGAGATTACATTCTTGGGCCTAACCACGTTCTACCTACAGGTGGTACTGCTAGATTTTCTTCTCCACTGGGGGTTTATGACTTTGTGAAACGTTCATCTGTTATATACGTGTCAAAAGAAGGCTTTGACAGAGTGGAAAAACACGCGTCAGTTTTAGCAAGGGCAGAGGGACTGTTCGCCCATAAACTAAGTGTTGATATAAGGAAGGATGTTGACAGAACTCAGGATTAAAAAGTATCTATTCTTAAAAAACGTTGAGTTAGACCTATCCCCAGGGTTAAACGTCTTTACTGGAGAAACCGGGGTAGGTAAGTCTCTAGCTCTGTCTTCCATCCAGTTTGTCCTTGGCAAGAAGGGAGACTATCCCGATGGTACATCTGTAGAGCTTGTTTTTGAAGGCGTAAATAACGAGTTTAGCGAAGAAGGTCTTTTAGTCCTTGCTAGGCAGATTAAAAACGGCAAAAGCCAGTACTTTATAAACGGACGACGTACCACATTATCAAATATAAAAAAAGCCAGTGAAGGTCTCATTGAGATAAACAGCCAGCATTCGCAGCAAGCGTTATTTTCAAAAAATTACCACAGGCAGGTATTAGACTCATTTGCAAATCTTGAAGACCTGTTAGCCGAGTACAGAAAACTTTACACCGAGTATACAAACCTAAAAAACCAGTACGAAGAACTGAGAGAGCAGTCTTCAAACCGTTTAAAAGAGATAGACATTATTAAATTTCAACTTCAAGAGCTTGAAGAAGCCCAGCTAGAGACAGGAAAAAAAGAGAAATTTGAAGAACGCTTTGAATACCTTTCTTCCTTAGAAGAGATAAAATCTACGGTAGAAGAAGCAAAGTATATCCTTGTAGATAAAGACCAAGGTGTTGAAGAAGAAATTTCTTACATCATAAACAGGCTTTCAAACTGGGAAAGTGTAAAAGAGATTAAAAACACACTGGAAATGCTCCAAGAGGCCAAGTCCCTAATAAAAGAAGCGTATTACGAGATATTATCCCTTGACTTTGAAACAAATCCCGATGAGCTATCCCAGATACAGGAATACCTAAACAGGGTTAACCATCTGGAACTAAAGTACAACCTGGACGAACAAGGCCTTATAAACCTAAAGGAAGAACTGAAAGAACGTTTAAACCATTTGGAAAACCTAGACTTTGAGCTGCCACAGCTAGAAAGAAAACTTTCACAGCTAGAAGAAAGATTGCAGGAAGAGGCAGTCTATATATCCCGGATACGAAAACAAAAAGCTAGAGAACTTGAAAAGCTTGTAAAAAGCAATCTTGAAGACTTAGCGCTAAAAGATGCTAAATTTGCAGTTTCCTTTAAAGAAAAACCTCTATCTGCAGATGGAATAGACGACGTAGAGTTTTTATTTTCTGCAAATAAAGGATTTGAGCCTCAGCCAATATCAAAGGTTGCCTCTGGCGGTGAGCTTTCCCGTATATCCCTTGCATTAAAAATAGTTTCCCAAAAGTCAACAGATACTGTAGTTTTTGATGAGATAGACACAGGTATAGGAGGAAAAACGGCCTTTAAGCTTGCTAAAAAGTTGAAAGAGCTTTCAAAAAACTTTCAAATTTTACTTGTTAGCCACTTACCGCAGGTTGCAGTTCTTGCAGACAGACACTTTTTAGTTGAAAAACAAACCATAAATGATGAAACTGTTGCAAAAGTTTACTGTATTGGAGACGCACAGAGAGATAGGGAAATTGCCCGTATGCTTGGCGGCATAGTAAATGACACAACCATAACATTAGCAAAACAACTGGTTAATCAGATAGATGAAGTTTAAACACAACTACAAGCTTACGATACGATACATCGGCACCCGCTACTATGGATGGCAACGACAGCCTAATAAACCGACAATCCAGCAAACTATAGAAGATACCCTGAAAGTTTTGATAAAACACGACGTTAAACTTATTGCATCAGGTAGAACGGATGCCGGCGTTCACGCATTAGGACAGGTAGCAAACTTTAAGACAAAAGATTACTTTGATCCAGAAAAGATAAAAAGATACCTCAATGCAACCCTCCCACGGGATATAGCCATCATGGATGCAAAAGAGGTTCCACTTTCTTTTAACGCGAGATTTTCAGCAAAAGGGAAAACCTATCTTTACAAAGTGCACCAGCATCCAGACCCATTCTTACACGGTTTTGGATGGTATGTGTCTCAAAACTTAGATATATCAAAGATACAGGAAGCAGTTCAGTTTTTAAAAGGCCAAAAGAAACTGAAAAGCATGGCGAAAGATGGACCATACCTTCGTGAAGAGATAGACCTTAGAGAGCTTTCTTTTAAGTACGATGGTTTTTTACTTGAGTTTAAAATATCAGCCTCCCACTTTTTAAGGTATATGGTTAGAAAGATAGTAGCCCATCTAGTTCACATAGGAACCGGGAAGCTTGACGTTGATAGATTTAAGGAAATTATTCTTGCGAATGACCCATCAAAAGGTCTGTTTATCGCCCCTCCAGAAGGCCTTTACCTAAAAGAAGTTTACTATCTACCTGAGGACGAACAACTTAAGGTTGAAAAGCAAAGCCGTTAGTAATAGATTAACTCAGTACCTTTTATCAAAATCAGGGAGATAGTAGTTGAAAGAAAATCACAATAAAGAGTGTTTCCAGTGTGGTATTCCAATTACAGGAAAATCCCTCAGGTATGATATTGGAAACGGTCAGGTTGAGGATTTTTGCTGTTTTGGTTGCTACCTCATCTACAAGACCACAGGTCTAAGAGGAGAAGAAGGAAACGCCGTAGCTTTTTTAGGCAAGTTTGGCTTTGGATACTTTTTAGCAATGCTAGTTTTCATGCTTTCTACGTACCTTTACGGGGCACACATGACCCCTGATGACCCACAGGCAAAGCAGTTTACAACGATAATAAAGTATGTGATTTTAGTCCTTGCTACACCTGTAATGCTTCTTTTAGGCATTCCTATATTAAAAAACTCTTTTTCAAGACATAACTGGTTAAACTTCAACACTGATACACTTATCGCAATTGGGGCTTTTTCTGCTTACTTCTTATCTGTTTACTCGGTTTTTACAGATAAACCTTCCATCTACTTTGAGACTGCAACGATGATACTTGTACTCGTTACATTTGGAAGGTACCTTGAGACGTCCTCTAGAGTGAAAGCCTCAAACTTTATGAAAGAGCTAATGAAACTTGCACCAGACAAGGCAACGGTTATAAGAGATGGCAAAGAGATTGAAATTCCAGTAGACGATGTAAAAGTAGGGGACACGGTTTTAGTGAAAACTGGAGAAAAAATACCTGCAGATGGTATTGTGGTAGAGGGAAACGCCCACGTAGATGAATCTATGCTTACAGGAGAAAACAAGCCTGTTTTAAAGCAAAAGGGCAGTGAAGTTTACGCTGGAACAATCAACACAGATGGTTTCTTAAAGATAAAGGTAAACAAGCCAGCCTCCGAGTGGACGTTAAACAAGTTCATCCAAATGATGAAAGAGATAAGAAACTCAAAAGCTCCAATCTCAAGGATAACAGACACAGTTGCAGCATGGTTTTTACCTGTAATGCTTACCCTCGCAGCAGGAGCATTTGCTTATTGGTACATGGAGGAGGGTTTTGAGAAAGCCCTAATTGTTTCTATGTCTGTGCTGCTTATATCTTGTCCTTGTGCCTTCAGCATCGGAGCACCCTTAGCCCTCTGGATAGGTTTAAGTGAGGCATTTAGGGAAGGTATAGTGATAAAAGGGGCAGACATACTTGAAAAGCTGGCATCTGTCAAAAAAGTGTTCTTTGATAAAACAGGAACAATAACAGAAAGATTTTTGATGGTTCACAGGGTAAAGGCAAAAGACGAAGAAACGATAAAGAAAGCCTGTGCCCTAGAAAAACTATCCCAGCATCCCTTAGCGTTCAGTTTAAACCTTTACTGTAGACAGAAAGGATTTGACACATCAAACTATAAAGTAGAAGACTTTAAAACCCGCTACGGCTACGGTGTGGAAGGCAAGGTAAACGGAGAGCATCTGTTTGTAGGAAATAAAAAATTTGTGGAAAAGCACGGTTTACAAATCCCAGAAGAACTTCAAAAGTTAGAAAAGCAAGCAGAAAAAGACGCAGAAATTCCAGTTTTTATCTTTAATAAAAAGAAGGTGCTTGGCCTTATAACATTCGCCCAAAAGATAAAAGATGAGGCACCAATTGCAATAAGAGCATTAAAAAAGCTTAAAATGAAACTTGCAGTACTAACAGGAGACACTCCTTACTTTGCTAAAATCATAAAAGAAAAGCTTGGCATTGATGAAGTAAAGGCAGGTTTGCTCCCAGAAGATAAGATTAAGGAGATTGAAAAAGCCCAAAAACAAGGCTTAGTTGTTGCGATGGTAGGGGATGGTATCAACGATGCCCCAGCCCTATCAAAGGCAGATATAGGTATTGCTATGGGATGCGGTACAGATATAACAAAAGAAAGTGCCGATGTTAGCCTTATAAGCGATGACCTCAGGAAAATACCGCTAATGTTTCTCCTTGCAAAAAAGGTAAGAAGAGTTATCTACACAAATATATTCTGGGCTTTTATTTACAACATAATAGGTATCGGGCTTGCCCTAACAGGAAAGTTAAATCCAATATTTGCAGCATTAGCTATGGTTTTAAGTAGTGCCTTTGTAATAGGAAACTCTGTGCGGGTGAAAAACTGGTAATGGATGAAAAACAAGTTTTAAATGAGATAGAAG
>JALUFA010000207.1 GCA_027052485.1 Hydrogenothermaceae bacterium | reverse complement strand
TTCCCTTGTAGATTTTTATACTTCCTAGCTCTTTAGTATCATCAACATTTAAAACGTCAATTGTTGTTTCCTTTATTGGTTCTGTTATGGTTGGTGTATCGGTCTTGTTTACCCAAACAATCCTGTTTTCCTGGTCTATCTCTTTTACTACAAACTTTTCTCCCTTATGGAGATATATAGCTCCCGGATAGGCTTCGTGGACTAAAAGTTCTTCTGAGATATCACCAATCATCTTTTTATTTTCTACATCTTTTATAAGGTAGCTTTCGCCGGATGAGCGGATACTGAACGGTTTTTGTCTTTTTGCATATAGTTTTCCTCTAGAAAAGGTTAACACTCCCTCTTTGTAAAGCCTTCTTGCCACCCCTTTCTCTTCTTCCGATAGGGTGTTTACGTCTATAGGTAGTTCTGAAGCCATAGCCGGCAGATGTTTTTCAAGAATAAACTTGTTTTTTGGATTTATTACAGGCTCCTCCACGTTCCGATTAAAAATCTCTTCTGGATTTTTCACAAAGTACTGGTCTAGGGCATTGTATCCGGGAATGAAAACGTTGTATGCTGTTTTATCTCTTCTTCCTGCCCTTCCAAACCTTTGCCACAGTTGAGCCAGTGTTCCTGGATAGCCGAGGATGACACATGACTCTAAATCTCCTATATCTATTCCCATCTCCAGCGCACTTGTAGAGATTAAGGCCCGAACGTTTCTAGTAGCAGTTTTAAACTCTATTTCTCTTCTCTCTTCTGGAGTATACCCTGACCGATAGGGGCTTACAGCTTCCAAAAGGTCTTCATATCCTTTATCCTTTAGTTTTTCCCTAACCATAAGGGTTAAAAGCTCTGCCTCTTTTCTTGAATCTGTAAAAACAATTGTTGATATATCGTTTATTACGTTGTTTGCTATATACTCTACAGTAAGGGTTTTAGGAAGTTTCTTGAAAATATGGACTATCTTCTTTGGACTGGGTGCCCCAGATTTACTGATTTCAATGACCTTTTCACCAATCAGTTTTTCCACAAAGCCTGAAGGGTTGTGTATCGTTGCCGAGTTGGTTATAAAAGTAGGCTGTCTAGATTTGTAAAAATCAACAACTCTTTTTAGCCTTTTTATGATGTTTGCAACGTGGGAGCCTAAAATACCTCTGTACGAGTGAACCTCATCAATAACTACAAAGTCTAAATTTTCAAAAAAAGCGTTCCACTGGTAATGGTACGGTAAAATGCCGGCGCTCAGCATATCTGGAGTAGTTATAAGAATATTTGGAGGATTTGCCTTTATCTGTCTTCTCTTGTCTTGGGGTGTATCTCCGTCGTATACCTCTACTGTTATATCTAAGCCTATCTCCAGCGCAAACTCTTTTATCTTTTGGTACTGGTCTTGAGCTAACGCCTTTAACGGGAATATAACAAGTGCCCGTGTTTCTGGGTTTTTGTACCATCCTTCAAAAATAGACAGTATGTATATCAAAGACTTTCCGGATGCTGTAGGTGTCGTTATGACAAGGTTTTCGCCTTCCTCTATCTTTTTTAGGGCTTCTGCTTGATGGGCGTACAGTTTGAGCCTGTTTTTTTTTAAAAATTCGTTAATCAACGGATTTTTGAAATGAAACTCTTTAAAGTATGCTTTTTGGGGAGGAAGGACTTTTTCTAAGACGAGAAACTGGGAAAAATCCATAGGATAAAAAGGGCTAAAAAGCCCTAGGTTTTAGTACTGTGGTACAGATGGGTCTATCTCTTGAGACCAGGCAAGGATACCACCTTCAACGTTTTTCACGTTTTTAAATCCTTTCTGTAGTAGCCACATTGTTGCTTGAAGACTTCTGTTTCCACTTCTGCAAAGGACGTATATTGGTTTGTCTTTTGGAAGTTTGTCAATAACTGCAGGCAGTTTCATTAAAGGTACAAGCATTGCCTCTTTTTCTTTAATCCTTGAAAAGTTGTACTCCTGAGGTTCTCTAACGTCTAGAAGAATAAAATCTTCGCCTTTGTCTATTTTCTCTTTTAGTTCCTTCACAGAGATGTGGATTTTGTCGTACGTTTCTTTGTCTAAAAACATCTTTCCTCCTTTTCTCCATTAAAGTTTTAAGTTCAGTAAGATATTAGCAGTCTGTTGTAAAATCAAGAAGAATTATCATATTTGGTGATACCAATCATTACGTTTTGGGTTAATATAGCTTATATTTAAAAGTAAAAACTTTCAAGGAGCCCAGCATGTTTCACGTAGAACAACAGGAAATTATAGAGGTTCCCGATACAGTAAAGAGAGCTTTAAAAGAAGTTTTAGGCGAACATAGAGTCTTAGACGACCAGATGGATAGACTCCTCTACTCTTACGATGCCACTAGAATAAAGATGCTTCCAAGTGTGGTTGTTATTCCAGAAACCCAAGAGGAAGTTCAAAAAGTTGTAAAGATTTGTTATGAAAATGGAATACCTGTTACCCCAAGGGGAGCAGGTTCTGGATACACAGGAGGAGCTTTGCCGGTAAAAGGTGGAGTTTTAGTATCTTTTGAGAGGATGGATAAAATCCTTGAGATAGATGAGGAAAACTCAATTGCGAGGGTCCAACCCGGGGTGGTTACCTATAAACTCCAGCAAGAAGTGGAAAAGAGAGGACTGTTCTACCCACCAGACCCAGCAAGTTATAAGTTCTGTACTTTAGGTGGAAACGTAGCAGAAAACGCAGGTGGACCAAGATGTGTTAAGTACGGCGTAACCAGAGAGTATGTAATGGAACTAAACACGGTAGTTCACACTGGAGATATCATCCACACAGGAAGACCGACCCTTAAAGATGTTGCTGGCTACGATATAACGAGGCTTTTAATAGGCAGTGAAGGTACTCTAGGACTTTTTACTGAGATAACACTAAAACTGATACCTAAGCCAAAAGCTGCAAAAACTGCAAAGGCTATATTTAAAGATATAGCGGCAGTAGGAAAAACCGTAAAAGACATTTTCAAGGCTGGTATATCCCCATCTGCCCTTGAGTTTATGGATAATCTAGCAATTAATGCTGTTGAGGATTTCGGTCATTTTGGTTTACCAAGGGATGCAGAGGTACTCCTTTTAATAGAGGTTGACGGACATCCAAAAGCGGTTGATGAGGAAATCGTAGAAGTTGCCAGAATTTGTGAGATGAACGGAGCAAAAGTTGAGATAGCAAAAACTCCACAGGAAGCAGCTAAACTGTGGGAGGCTAGAAGAGCGTTATCTCCAGCAGTTGCAAAACTAGGAAGGACAAAGATAAATGAAGATATCGTCTTCCCTAGAAGCTACCTGCCAGAAGCACTTCCAAGACTAAGAGAGATAGGCAGAAAGTACAACCTCAAAATGGTAAACTTCGGCCATATAGGGGATGGAAACGTCCACGCAAACTTTATGATAAACGGGCTAGACCCAGATGAAGTTGCAAGAACCGAAAAAGCCGTGGAAGAGGTGTTTAACCTAGCTTTAGAGTATGGAGGTTCTATAACAGGAGAACACGGCGTTGGAATAACAAAGGCACCTTTTATGAGAAAGCAGTTTAAACCACAAGAGCTTGATATTATGAGAAAAATAAAAAGGGTTTTTGACCCCAAAGACTTAATCAACCCTGGAAAGATGGACTTAGATTAATAAATTAAATAAAAAATCAAAATGGAGGGTATAGAATGCCACAAGAGTTAGAAAACCTTAAAAAGAAAGTAGAGCACTATCAAAAGGTTTTAGAGAACCTAGACAAAGAGATAGCAGAAATTGACAGACAGCTAAAAGAAGTAAGAGATAAGTTAATCCAAAAGGAAGAAGAAGTTTTAGAAGTTTCTAGACGTATCAAAGAGATAGAACACGAGATTAAAAAGACTAAACAGGAGATTAGAAAAAACAGAAAACTGATACAGCAAGCCCAGTCTGAAAGAGAAAGAGAACGTCTAGAAGAAACAAGAAGAAAGCTTGTAGAAAAGCTTTTAAAACTCCACGATGAACTTGAAGAGCTAAAGAAAAAGTACGATGAGCTAACATTTGAAGAGGATAAACTGTTAGAACAAGAGCTAGAACTTGAAAAGAAAAGACACAAGCTCCTAGAAGAGCACAACATCATTGTTAGAGAGTTAGAGCATTACGCTAATGAGCTTAACAAACTGGTTCAAAGATTTAAAGAAAAGTACAATATGTAAACTCTTTGTAGGAGTTTTCCTCCTACTTCCCCTCTTTTCCTTTGCATCAGAGATAAGATGGCATTCCTTTGAAGAAGGCATATCTCTAGCAAAAAAGCAGAATAAGCTTATCCTTATGGATATTTACGCCAAGTGGTGCCACTGGTGTAATGTTATAGAAAACACCACCTACCGAGATGAAAAAGTAATTCAGCTTATAAACAAGTACTACATTCCAGTCAGAGTAGATGCAGAAAAAAGACCTGACATAAACAAAAACTACAATCAAGGAGGTTTACCTTCCACTGTAATCCTAACTCCCGATAGAAAAATCATTTTTGGAGCTATTTACCTTTCACCAGAAAAAATGGCAGAAGTATTGGAATACTTTGCTACCCTGCCTCCAGAAAGGCTAGAAACACTGAAAAAAAAGGTGGAAAAAAGGAGAAGTTTTAGAGAAAGATTACTGGTAAGACTGCTAAAACAAAAACAGCTAAACCCTGCCTTCTTAAGAAAAATTTTTAGATACATAACTATAAGGTACGACTACCAGTACGGAGGGTTAAAAGGGGCTCCAAAGTTTCCAAGAACCGACGTTGTTTACTTTCTACTGGACTACTGGCTTGTTTTTGGCGATGATAAGGCAAAAATTCTGGCGAAAAAGACTCTGGATGCCTACGCCTATATGATTGATAAGGAAGAAGGTGGTATATACCGCTACAGTGTAAACGAGTACTGGACGGAGTTCCATTACGAAAAACTCTTAAAAGACCAGGCAAACCTTTCTATTCTCTATTACAGCGGCTACTCAGTTTTTAAAGAAAAAAAGTACCTAAAATTTGCAAATCTCCTTTTAAACTTTGCCATCAACAGGCTATACAGTCCAGAAAAAGGGCTGTTTTACAACTCTCAGGGTGCGGATATAGTTGATGAAAACGGAACCCTCCTTATGAGTGGGGAGGAGTACTTTATCAAAAGCAAGGAAGAAAGAGAAAAGATTGTAAAGAAACTTGGATACGCTCCAAACATTGAAAAAGCTTTCTATTCATCAACAAATCTGCTTGCAGTTTCAGCTCTTGTTTACGGGTATGCATTTAATCAAAATCCAGAGTATCTAAAGTTAGCAAAAAAAGTTTTTAAGAACTTAGAAAAAACTTACCTGACAGAAAAAGGAGTAAAATATTCCCAAGAAATAGATAGCTACTACCTATCATCACAGGTTTACTATCTACAGGCACTTTTAGACCTGTACCAGATTACAGGAGATTTAAACTACCTTTACAAAGCAAAAAAGTTTTTAAACATTTTAGACACACACTTTTATAATGAAAAACTTGGTATATACACAGATCTACAGGACACAGGCCTAAACATAAAAAACATTTCATTTATAGATGATATCTTCAGTTTGAATGCAAAACTTGCGGTATTTTTCTATAAAATGGCTCTGTTTTTAGAGAATGAGAAAATTTTTGAAAAGGCAGAAAAACTGGCAAAAAAACTTCCGACAAAGGCAAATATAGAAACGGGAATAGCATACTTTACAGTACTTATAAAACCACTTTCCTCAAGGGTTATAGGAGAAAAAGTTAGCGATAGTATAAAAGCTAAAGCCTTTAGAACTTTTCCCTTTTTCCACTACTCCCAGCCTATTACCGATAAAACCTTTGCAAAAAAGTTAGACTACCCATTTTCAACAAACTTACAGATTTATATCTGCAATACCGATATGTGTTTTAAAAAGCTTTCAAATGTAGATAATCTAGAGCCAACCATTGTAGAAATTTACAGACAGATAGGGGAAAGGATAAAATCAAAAAACTGAACTGTGCTATAATAATAAACTTGATGAAAAATACACACTTTTAGGAGGTTCTTAATGTCAATTACTGCAGAGAAAAAAGCAGAGCTGATAAAAAAGTACGCTAGACATGAAGGAGATACAGGTTCTCCAGAAGTTCAAATTGCTATCTTAACAGAAAGAATTAATAATTTAACAGAGCACATTAAGAAAAATAAAAAAGACCTTCACTCTAGAAGAGGTCTTATCGGTATGGTTAACAAAAGAAGAAAACTACTAAAATACCTAAAGAAGGTTGACGAAGAAAGATACAACAAAATCGTACAAGAATTAGGAATTAGACAGTCAGGGAGTAAGTAAAAATGGGTGATTCAAACATTACCCTAGAAAAAGTAGAGGTTTCCAGTGAACCTATAAACGGAGCTCCTGTAAAGATTGAAACAGGTTATTTTGCTAAACAGGCAAGCGGTGCCGTAATGGTAAGACAGGGTGATACCGTCGTTTTTGTTGCGGCGGTAGTATCCCCTGAAGCCCAAGAGGATATAGACTTCCTTCCTTTAACGGTTGATTACAGAGAAAAAACGTACGCCTATGGAAAAATCCCTGGAGGATTTGTTAAGAGGGAAGGTAAACCAAACGAAAGAGAGATACTGGTATCACGTTTAATAGACAGACCTATAAGACCTCTATTCCCAAAAGGCTTCCACAACGATGTAATCATTACTGCTATGACCCTATCAGCTGATGATAAGTATGACCCAGATGTACTTGCAATAGTGGGAGCTTCTGCAGCCTTATCTATATCCGAGGCACCTTTTGAAGGTCCCGTTGCAGGTGTTAGAGTAGCTAGGGTTGACGGTGAATTCATAGCCAACCCTACATACGAGCAGAGAGATAAGTCAGATATGGATATAGTGGTAGCTGGGACAGAGGAAGCCGTTGTTATGGTAGAAGGTGGGGCTGAAGAAGTTCCTGAAGAGGACGTTCTTGAAGCCATAATGTTTGCCCATGAGTACATAAAAAAACTAATCAAACCCCAAAAAGAACTGGCACAGAAGGTAGGAAAAGAAAAAATAAAAGTTGAAAAAGACCCATACCTAGAAGAGCTTAGACCAAAACTGCTAGAGTTTATTAAAGATAAAGTTATACAGGCATTTAACATACAGGATAAAAAAGAAAGAAACAGAAAACTTGATGAAATCTTTGAAGAAGCAGTAGAAGCCCTTCAAATCCCAGAAGAGTATAAAACAAAGGCAGGATTTCTCTATAAAGAACTAGTTTCTCAAATAATGAGAGAAAAGGTCTTTAAAGAAAAAGTCAGAATTGATGGCAGAAAACCAGATGAGATAAGACCAATATGGATGAAGGTTGGTTTCCTTCCTAGAACCCACGGCTCATCTCTGTTTACCAGAGGACAAACCCAAGCTCTTGGTATTGTTACCTTAGGTGCCCCTGGTGAAGAGCAGATAGAAGAGAGTATAGAGGAAGGTGAAGAGAAAAAACGCTTTATGCTCCACTACAACTTTCCTCCATTTAGTGTAGGAGAGGCAAGACCTCCAAAAGCTCCTTCTAGAAGAGAGATAGGACATGGAAACCTTGCAGAAAGAGCGCTTGAGCCATTAATACCTCCAGAGGAAGACTTCCCATACGTAATCAGGGTGGTATCTGAGATATTGGAGTCTAATGGTTCAACTTCAATGGCTACAGTTTGTGCCGGTTCGCTTGCACTGTTTGATGCAGGTGTACCTATGAAAAAACACGTTGCCGGTATCGCAATGGGGCTATTAAAAAATGAAGAAACCGGTGAATACATCGTCCTAACAGATATACTAGGGGATGAAGACCACCTAGGGGATATGGACTTTAAAGTTGCCGGAACAAGGGATGGTGTAACATCTATCCAGATGGATATAAAGATAAAAGGCCTAACTAGAGAAATACTTGAGGATGCACTGAAAAAAGCTAACAAGGCTAGAATGTTTATCCTTGATAAGATGTATGAAGCAATTCCTGAGCCTAGACCTGAGGTATCACCTTACGCTCCAAAAGTTGTTAAACTCAGAGTTCAACCTGATAAGATACCTCTCA
>JALUFA010000206.1 GCA_027052485.1 Hydrogenothermaceae bacterium | reverse complement strand
CCAGTATTCCCTTCTCGTGTAGGTCTATTGCAAGGTTTAGGGCTGTTTGACCTCCAAGGGTTGGGAGAAGGGCATCTGGCCGTTCTTTTTCTATTATCTTTTCAAGAACAGGAGTAATTAGTGGCTCTATGTACGTTTTATCAGCCACTTCTGGGTCTGTCATGATTGTTGCCGGGTTTGAGTTTACAAGGATAACCTCATATCCTTCCTCTTTTAAGGCTTTTGCACCTTGGGTTCCTGAGTAATCAAACTCAGCAGCCTGACCTATTATGATAGGACCTGAACCTATGAGTAGTATCCTATGGATATCTGTTCTTTTAGGCATAAATTACCCCATAAGTGATTTGTGGTTAAGGATTTATTTTATCAAAACCATCGGCTTTTATATGAATAATGTCGTTATAACTTTTGGTTATTTGCGATATAATCAAACTCAAGTAAACCAATAGGAGGTTTCCATGAAGAACTTTTCGCTCAAAGAGGCAAACAGTATCCTACCTCAGATAAAACTAATCGTTGATGAGATAAAAGATAAAAGAAAACGCCTGTACGACTTTATTGAAAACTACGAAGAGGAGATGGAGTCAAACCAAGATGAACTTGAGATTATGATGATAAAAACAGAGATAGATGCACTAAACAAAGAGATTTCTGAGCTTATTGACATTATAGAGAGTTTTGGAGCCGTTGTTAAAGGCATTGACCCTGTGCTGGTAGACTTTCCATCCTACCACAACGACCAGCTTATATGGCTGTGCTGGAAAGAGGGAGAAGACAAGATAGAGTACTGGCACGGTTTTAACGAAGGTTTTGCTGGGAGAAAACCTGTATCTGAACTGGAAGAGGACGTGGAGGAAAACAGCAGATTTACCTACTGAGGGTTTTCCTCCGTCTTTTTCTGTGCTGCATACTTTAGATAACTTTCAATAAACTCATCAAGCTCTCCATCCATTACCGCTTGAATGTTTCCGGTTTCATACCCAGTTCTAAGGTCTTTTACCATCTGATAAGGATGAAACACATAAGAACGTATCTGACTACCCCAGCTTATATCTTTCTTTTCACCTTCTAGCTCTTTTTTCTTCTCTTTTTGTTTTTGAAGCTCAAGCTGGTACAGTTTTGCTTTAAGCATTTTCATAGCTTTTGCCCTGTTTTGTATCTGGGAACGTTCAGACTGACAAGAAACCACAATACCTGTTGGAATGTGGGTTATTCTAACTGCTGAATCTGTTTTGTTTACGTGCTGTCCTCCTGCCCCAGAAGCTCTAAATGTGTCTATTCTAAGGTCTTCGTCTTTTATCTCTACCTTTACCTCTTCTCCAATCTCAGGAATAACCGATACAGCGGCAAAAGACGTGTGCCTTCTCTTGTTTGAGTCAAATGGAGATATCCTTACAAGTCTGTGTACTCCCTGCTCTCCTTTCAAGTACCCGTATGCATAGGGGCCTTTTACTATAAAGGTTGCACTTTTTATACCTGCCACATCGTCAGGCTGGTAATCTACCATCTCAATATCAAATCCGCTCTTTTCAGCCCATCTTAGATACATCCTTAGAAGCATTTCAGCCCAGTCGCAAGCCTCAACGCCACCTGAACCTGACTGTACCGATACAATTGCATTGTTTTTATCATACTCTCCCGATAAGAGACTTGCTATCTCAAGTTTTTCTACAGCCTGTTTTAGCTCGTTTATCTCTCTTTTTATCTCTTCAATCTCTGATGAGTTATCAGGTTCAAGCTCTATAAGCTCAATAAACTCTTTTATGTACTGTATCTTTTCTTCTATATTACGTATCTCTTCAAGCTTATTTGCAAAGATGTTTCTTTTAGAGGAGATTTCCTGTGCTCTTTTCTGGTCGTTCCAAAAGTCAGGTTTACCCATCTCCTCATCGAGTTTTTGTATCTCTTCTTCAAACTTTTGAGGCTGTAGTATCTCTTTTATGTTATTGAATGTTTCTTCTATCTCTTGTATCTGCTGTTTTAGTTCTTCTATCATTTTGCCTTACCTCTTTTATAGTTTGTATCTGTCCGTTTGGGGAGGTAAAACTTCTAACCCTTTAATTTCTGGATTTTCAACGTTTTTGTACTGGACTAAAACTTTAAACTTTTCTCCCATTCCCTTTGGGAGTATCAAGGTTTTTAGTCTGTTTATCCTCTCGTATGACTGATAATCTCCGTTTTCTTGTAGCTGTGAAAATATATCC
>JALUFA010000205.1 GCA_027052485.1 Hydrogenothermaceae bacterium | reverse complement strand
ATTGTTATCACACTGCTTTTTGGTGAGATTTTACCTAAAAGTATATTTCAGCATTACGCTGACAAGCTTATCTACTTTATAGTCCCAGCTTTAGAGTTTTTTAGAAAACTTCTCTATCCTCTAATCTTGATTGCCAACCTTATAACAAAGGTTGTTTTCTTTGTTTTTAGGCTAGACAAAAATCAAGAGAAAGTCCTAACCCGCGAGGAGCTTTTAGATGCCCTTTTGATGGATAGCGATGGTATAGAAGAGCTTGAAAAGAAAATCATAGTTAATGTTTTAATCTTTGAGGAGAGAAGGCTAGGAGAGATAGTGGTACCCCTTTCTGATGTTGTTGCAGTACCGGATGATATAAAGGTAAAAGACGTTATTCCAATCTTTAAAGAAACAGGATTTTCGCGCATTCCTATCTACACAAAGCGGATAGACGAGATTACAGGTGTAATCAGGGCTTATGACTTAGCCTTTGCTAACGAAGATGAGCCTGTTAAAAAGTACAGTAGAAACATAAGGTACCTACATGAGTTTACAAGTCTTCCAAATGTACTAAAAACCTTTAAAAAGTTTAAAGACCATATGGCTGTTGTTGTTGATGAAAGGGGAGCCACTATGGGAATAATAACTCTAGAGGATGTTATAGAGGAAATCGTTGGGGAAATTAGAGATGAGTATGTAAAGAAAGAAAAGCGGATGATAAAGAAAACTTTACAGGACAAGATAGTTGTTGATGGAAGGATTGAGCTTAAAGAGATAGAAAATCTAACTGGAGAAAAGTTTCCTAAGGGACCGTATGAGACCCTTGGAGGTTTCATCGTTTATGTGCTTGGACGTATGCCAAAGGCCAGTGAAGAGATATACTACCGGTCTTTAAAATTTACGGTTTTAAGCACAGACAAACGCCGAATAGAGGAAGTACTTATAGAAAAGGTTGAAACCTCAGGAAAAGTTGAGTAGTTTTAGTATTATGATGAAATGGATTATTGGAGCATTAATCTTAATCATACTGGTGATTGCTTCCTTTTTCTTTTTAAACAGAAACCCTCTGTTTATCACTCCTAATGAGGCAAAGTACTACAAGGCTACGCCAAACAAAACTCCCAACTACTATAAAGGCAGTATTCCGAGGGACACGCCGAACTACTATAAGGCAAACCCTAAAAACGCTCCGAACTACGTTAATCCAAACATTAATCCACCGGAAAACTACATAAAAGCTCCTGAAAAGAAACCTAAATCTATCGGAGCAAAAACCCTTGAAGCTGTTGGTTCCGGATTTAAGAAGTAAGCTCTTTTAAAAGTTTTTTTGCTAAAAACAGGGTGCCTGCTTTATCCAAATAGTCGTTGGCGTTTCCACACTTTGGTGAGTATATGCATGAGGGGCATCCTGTTAAACACGAGCATGTAGATATACTTTTATATACACTTTGCATCATCTTTGGAAGGTTGTTATACCCAACCTCTGAGTATCCAACTCCACCCTCGTATCCATCATATATAAAAATCGTTGGCTGTCCTGTGACTGGAGAAAAGTTTGTTGAAAGTCCCCCAATGTCCCATCTATCGTTCATTGCAAAAAGTGGGTATATACCAATCAACGAATGTTCTACTCCGTGTAAAGCCCCAACAAAGGCAGTTTTGTAATGCTTTATTTTGGATATCAGGTCTTTTATCTCTAGCCTTTCCCTCTCGTGTAATCTTGATAAGAATGGCTCTGTAGCTTTTATAAACAGTTCTAACTTTTCCCAGTTTTCCCTGTGGATAAAGTCGTTTAGATATGATATTGCAATGTCTTCATAGGTGAAAAATCCCGAATGTTCTTTTGACTTTTCTCTAAGTATTCTTTTTAAAAGTCTACCGTTGTAGCTTAAAGAAAGCTTTACTATCCTTTCCTCCCATTTTTCCGGTACGGTAAACCAGAAAGCTACCGTCTGGAAGTCTTTTTTTAAGATGTTTTCGTCATCAAAGAACACTTCATCTACTTTTTTGTTTTTCTCAATATCTTTGATGGTATAACCCCGTACTAACGTTTGAACGTTAACAGTTCCTTTGTAGATTTTTATATTTCCTAGCTCTTTAGTCTCAGCAACATTTAAAACGTCAATTGTTGTTTCCTTTATTGGTTCTGTTATGGTTGGTGTATCGGTCTTGTTTACCCAAACAATCCTGTTTTCCTGGTCTATCTCTTTTACTACAAACTTTTCTCCCTTAT
>JALUFA010000204.1 GCA_027052485.1 Hydrogenothermaceae bacterium | reverse complement strand
GTGGTTGTAGTAGATAATATATTGTTTTTATAAAACTGTATTTAAGAGGTTTTTGGATGAAAAAGTTCTATATAAGAACATTTGGATGTCAGATGAATATAAATGACTCTCAAAAAATGGCAGGAATGCTAAAGACAATGGGTTATGAGCCTACTTCTAACTGGGAGGAAGCCGACGTTATACTAGTGAATACCTGTTCTGTTAGAGAAAAACCAGACCAAAAAGTGCTATCGGCACTTGGAGAGTTTAAGAAAGTAAAAAACAAGAACCCCGATGCTGTTATAGGTGTGTGTGGTTGTCTGGCTCAGAGGGCAGGTTATGAAATATTGCAGAAAGCCCCATTTATAGATATGGTATTTGGTACAACAAACATTCACCACTTGCCAAAACTTTTAGAGGAAGCTCAACAAGGCCACAAAGCAGTTGAAATTTTAGAAGAGATAGATGAAAACGAAACAGAAATAGATAAGTATCCAACAGTAAGGGACAACAAGTACACAGCTTACGTAACTATAATAAGAGGTTGTGATAAAAAGTGCACCTACTGTATTGTACCAACCACAAGAGGAAGAGAAAGAAGTAGAAGAATTGGAGAAATAATCCAAGAGGTTCAATGGCTTGTTGAAGATGGAGTAAAAGAAATCCACCTTATAGGACAAAACGTTACCGCATACGGTAAAGACTTAGGAGATGTAAAGTTTTGGGAGCTTTTATACGCAGTTGCCAATGTAGAAGGTGTTGAAAGAATAAGATTTACAACAGGCCACCCAAGAGATTTAGACGAAGATATTATCAAAGCTATGGCAGACATTCCTCAAGTGTGTGAATCCCTTCACCTTCCAGTACAGGCAGGCTCAGACAGAATATTAGAAGTTATGGATAGAGGATACACCCAAAAGGAGTACTTACAAAAGATAGAACTTTTAAAAAAGTACATTCCAAACATTGCCCTTTCAACTGACATAATTGTTGGCTTTCCAGGAGAAACCTACGAGGACTATCTAGAAACAGTAAAAGTGGTAAAAGAAGTAGAGTACGACCAAATATTTGCATTTAAGTACTCCCCAAGACCAGGAACTCCAGCCGAAAAACTTCCAATGACAGAAGACCCAAAAACAATTAGTAAGTGGTTAACAGACCTTATAAACATACAGAAAGAGATAGCTTTCAAAAAGAATTTAGCTTACGAGGGAAAAACTGTAGAAGTGCTGGTAGAAGAAGAAAGAGAAGGAAAACTGGTAGGAAGAACAAGAACCAATAAACTTGTACATCTAGAAGGTGAGCATAATTTATTAGGAGAGTTAGTTGACGTAAAAATTACGAAGGCAAATAGATTTTCGCTAGAAGGGCAGGTTGTAAACAACTAAGTTTAAAGGAGGAATGATAAAAAATGATTCAAATGCAGGTACAGGGACTAGCCCTAGACCCGACAACAAACATGCCAGTGGTTATCCTAAAAGGTGAAAATGACGAGATTTTATCTATCTGGATAGGAAGTTTTGAAGCCAACGCCATAGCAATGAAACTTGAAAATGTAAATGCTCCAAGACCAATGACCCACGACCTAATCACAAATCTAATAGAAGGAATGAACGGTAAAGTTGAATATATTCATATAAACGACCTAAAAGAAGGAACATACTACGCAGAAATTGTTATAAATCTAGACGGTAAAAATATATCGATAGATTCAAGACCGTCAGACGCTATAAATGTAGCTCTCAGATGTGATGCACCAATTTATGTATCAGATGAAGTTTTAAAAGCAACCCAAGCAAAAATGGAAGATGTAGACATAGACGAAGTAAAAGAGTGGCTGGAGAGCTTAAAACCAGAGGATTTTGAGAAAGAAGAAAGTTAGATAAGAGTCCTCCTCTACTATTCTTGAGGAGGTTCGTTTAATCTGTTTTCGTACAGTTTAATAAAGTTTTGAAAAATTTTTTGAAGTTAAATAAAGATGTATCTTTGATAGAATACCTTAAAACCTCTCTATAAAGGTTATACAACTTCTCGGGTTCTATATTTTGTTTTAATGCAACGCTTAACGCATCGTCTATATCGTGATTCGTACCTCTTCTCAATTTCATTATTATAAAATCTGCGGGGTCTAAGACTTTCACAGTTATGAGCTTATCTTTATAATAAGAAAAAAAATATAAATCTTCTAAATTTCCTTTTTGTATCTCAGCATCTAAACTCTACTTCATAAAAAGGTAACGCTAAAGCACCTACTAT
>JALUFA010000203.1 GCA_027052485.1 Hydrogenothermaceae bacterium | reverse complement strand
ATTCTTATATGTTAGATTCAGGGATGTCTAATGCAATTTCTAAGGCACAGGGTGATGGATTAACTAAATATTATAATGATAAATGTGAATCTACCTTTGATGTTATGGAATCCAGTGGATCTATAACTCGCAATAAGTATTTGTATGAGGTTTGTTATCCGGTTGCTTTCCAATACTTCTCAGGTCAAACCTCGGATATAAGGTTGGCAAAATCTAATGCGGAAACCACTTGTAATTCAATTGCTCGTGAGGTTGATGATCAACTCTGTGAATCTGATAAATTTAACTGTCAATCCTTAGATAATTGTGAGTCCGCGGATGCACAGTGCTCATCTCTCTCCCAAAATGCCTATAATAGATGTAGATCCGGTGCCACTCGAGCGGGTTTATGTAGCTATTCGGGTAATCCTCCTCGTCTAACTTGTAATCCACCTGTATTAGATGTATGTAATGCCTATAAAAACAGTGTATTAAAGGATTGCAAGCAATTCATATCTGATGGTACTATTCGTGAGGAGGCCTTTGGTAATTTGGTGCCTAAGATATTCCTCCGAGAGCTTATCGATCTTTATCAAGAGGAAATAGGTAAGTCTCTATCTGAGGATGCATCCTCAGAGTTTGGTTCAGTTCAGTGTTCCTAATTTTTTTAATTTTACCTACGAATTGCTAATTATGGTTCGAAAGAGAATTCCTACTGGTATTCCCGGTTTGGATAAGATGATCGAGGGTGGTTTTCTACAAAAACAGATCCTTTTATTGACGGGTGATCCAGGTTCAGGTAAAACTACCTTGGCAATGCAGTTTGTGTATAAAGGAGCTACCGAATATGATGAGCCCGGTCTATTTATATCCTTTGAGGAACCTCGGGAGCAAATATTTGAGAATATGTCCCGCTATGGATGGGATCTAAAGGGTTTAGAGGCTGATGATAAATTGGTTTTCTTAGAGTATCCTACTCAAGATGTGGATCAGTTTTTAGCTCAGGAAGGTATTATTAGGGATTATATTGATGAATTAGGTATTAAAAGAGTGGTTATTGATACGATCACCTCTTACGCGTTGATCTATGAAACTGAATTTAAGAGAAGACAGGAGGTCGCAAAATTAGTTTCTAAACTCCGAAAATGGGGTTGCACAATTATGCTAACATCTGAATATATACATGAATCTAACTATTCTCGCGCGCGATTTGGATTAGATTCTCTATCAGACGGACTTATAAATCTATACAATATCCAGCGCAAAGATTATCGTATTAGAGCTTTGGAAGTTACTAAATTAAGGGGCACTCGTCATGTTCAGAGAATGGTTCCATTACGATTCACAGAGCATGGTTTAGAGGTTTATCCTGAAGAACATGTTTTTCAAGATTAACTTTATTCTTTCTTTTCTAATGATTAGATAGGTTTATATATGTCCCTGTTTTAAATATATCTGTGGCTATGAGGAGACCACCCCAGATGAGCGTAATGCGATGATAGCCGGAGTAACTACCGAGCCACTTTTAAAGTTTATTGAATAATTTTTATTGATGGATAATATTTTCTTCCTGTTATCCGTAGTTATGATCATAGCCACGGTTTTAGCGGCTGTTTTAAGATATTTCAAACAATCCTCTTTGATTGCCTATTTATTAACAGGGGTGTTTATACCTCTTTTATTGGGTTCTGTTAATATTCCCGAAGACGCCCTTCAGACATTTTCGCATCTAGGTATTGCTTTTCTTCTCTTTATAGTTGGTCTAAAATTGGATCTTAGAGTGTTTTTTAAAATGGGTTATCAATCCCTTGTTATCGGATTATTTCAGATGTTAGGTACTGCTCTATTAGGGTTTTTATTTATATCCTTCTTGGGCTGGAACTTATCTTCAGCCTTGTTGTGGGGGGTCGCTTTATCTTTCAGCAGCACTGTAATAGTTGTTAAATTGCTCTCTGATAAAGGTGATCTCGAAAAGTTGCATGGCCAGTTAAGTGTAGGAGTTCTCCTAGTCCAAGATGTAGTTGCTATATTAGTATTGTTGTTATTATCCTATTTTAACCCAGCGGTTACAGCTCCAAATCTATTATTGTTGATCGCTGAATGGGTTGGTATTGTTCTATTGCTTTGGGCAGTCGGTGTATTTGTATTACCCTCTCTAGTAGGTTATATGGCTAAATCACAGGATCTTCTGTTCGTCTTTACAATCGCGTGGTGTTTTATACTTGGAACAATATTTGATTATGTTGGATTAGGATTAGAAGTTGGTTCTCTAATC
>JALUFA010000202.1 GCA_027052485.1 Hydrogenothermaceae bacterium | reverse complement strand
TTTCTCTACAAGGGCGTCCCATCCTTCTCCGTACGGTAAAAGAATGTGAATTTCTCCATTTTTTTTGTAGAGGTTAATAACCAGATAAAGCTCTTTCTCTTCTTCGTCAAGCTCTACGTCCATATCAAGTTCCCAGCATTCTTCTTTATCTTCAATAAGCTCTTTTAGATAACTATCTGGTTCTACAATAGCTATAACTTCGTTATCGTCGGTAATTCTTATATCGTATGCTTGGTAAACGTGTTTGTTCTCCATTTTACTTACCCCACTAAATTTTTTGCTTCCTGTAAAAATTTTTCTGTTTTTTCTTTTGAAGGTGTTTCAACGTACAGCCTTAGTACTGGTTCCGTACCAGATGCTCTAAACAGTACCCAGCTGTCATCATCAAAAATGAGTTTTACTCCATCTGTTAAATCTACCTCTTTAACTTTTTCCCCTGCAAACTCGTCTATTGGTTTTTCTTTTAATTTCTGAACTAGCTGTCTTCCCTCATCACCTTTTACTCTTAAGTCTTCTCGTTTATAGTAGGCGGTTCCGAACTCTTTAAATAGGTCGTCTACAAGCTCAATTAGACTTTTTCCTGTCAAAATCATCATCTCTAGCACTAGTAATCCAGAAAGTAAACCATCCCTCTCTGGGATATGAAAACCAAAACCGTATCCTCCAGACTCTTCACCGCCAAATGCAACCTTTTCTTTTAGAAAGATATCAGCTATATACTTAAAACCAACAGGAGTTTTGATAACCTTTCTACCTTCTTTCTCAGCAATCCTGTCCGCAAGGTAAGTTGTGGATACAGTTTTTGCTACTATACCTTCCTCTTTTCTGTATCTTAATGTGTGAAGTAGCAGTAAGGCGTAAACAATCTGAGTACTTAAAAACTCACCACCCTCATCAACAATACCGACCCTATCACCATCCCCGTCGTTGGCTATACCTAGATTTGCTTCTGTTGCTACAACTTTTGCTTTTAGCAAACTTAAATTTTTATCTATTGGCTCAGGATGTTTAAAACCAAAAAATGCGTCCCTGTATGCATTTATTTCAAGGGTTTCTATAAATGTCCCCTCTAGTATCTTTCTTAAGAGGTGCATCGTAGCACCGTACATAGGGTCATGAACCACTTTAAGTTGAACCTGCTTAAAGGTGTCAGGGGGAAAGTAAGATTTTAGAGTTTTTATGTAAAAGTCATTTATGTTTACTTCTTCAAAATTACAGGTTCCGGTTTTTATCTCACCAATGCTGTCTAACCTTGATTCTATATCTTTGATAATATCAACTGTAGCGGGACCTCCATACTTTGATTTTACTTTATATCCGTTATACTTGTACGTATTGTGGGAAGCGGTAATCATAACACCTTCATCAACTCCAAGTTCTCTGGTAGCCAGCGACAGGCCAGGTGTGGTACAGTGTCCTTTAGATAGGAAAACTTTTAAACCGTTGGAAGAAAAAACCTCAGCCGCAGCTTTTGCAAAATCCTCTGACATAAATCTGGTATCGTATCCGATAACTACAGACTTACCACCATTATCTTTTATATGGTTGGCGTGTGCCTGAGCTACCTTTCTAACATTCTCAAAGGTAAATCTATCAGCAATAATGTCTCTCCATCCATCTGTCCCAAACTTTATACTCAAAATACCCCTCTTGTCGTGAATTTATTTTCTAACAATAATACAGAACTTTATGCGTAAATGTCTATTTTGTGCTTGGTTTTAGGATTGGTTGTGTACTTCTGTAAAAGTTCCATTCTGGCTTGCATTTCAAGTACCGTGGCTTTTTGGGCTACCATCAGGTCTTGTGGAGATGGGTCTGCTGGAGCCAAGGCGGCAGCCCTGACCTGTTGTGCTATTTTTATTGTTTCTTCAGGAGTTTTACCTTTATAAATTTTTATCGGAACTTCTCCACCCACTATGTATCTTTTGCCATCAGGACCAACTGTATACCTGTAATGAATAGGTCCTGCCAGTTCTCCTCCAGCTGCCTTATGGGCTTGCTCGTGGGATATAACCTTCTGTTCTATCTGCTTTAACTGGGCTATAATCTGCTGTTTTTTTTGCTCCTCAAGGACGTCTTTTTGAGGTTTTTTGTGTAAGTTCCATATATCAAAGCCGCTGTAAGAAGTATTGATAGCTCCTATCATATCCCTCTCCCAGATAAAAATTTAAAAAATAAAAAGGATAAATTCAAGACTTTTTCGTAAAATATAAAAAAATCTCTGAGAATAGGACTTTACGAATATGGAAAAATTTACAGTTATAGCTGGTCCTTGTGT
>JALUFA010000201.1 GCA_027052485.1 Hydrogenothermaceae bacterium | reverse complement strand
ACACTAGACGAAGCAGTAGCAGGGGACAACGTAGGAGTACTTTTAAGAGGAATAGGAAAAGACGAAGTAGAAAGAGGACAGGTATTAGCACAGCCAGGAACAATCACACCACACAAGAAGTTCAAAGCACAGGTATACGTACTGTCAAAAGAAGAAGGTGGAAGACACACACCATTCTTTGTAGGATACAGACCACAGTTTTACATCAGAACAGCAGACGTAACAGGAACAGTAGTAGAGTTGCCAGAAGGACAAGAGATGGTAATGCCTGGAGATAACGTAGAGTTAACAGTAGAACTAATGGTGCCAGTTGCTATTGAAGAACAGATGAGATTCGCTATCAGAGAAGGTGGTAGAACTGTTGGTGCTGGTGTCGTTACTGAAATTATTGAGTAAGAGGTAGGAAAGGATGGAACACGAAAAAATTAGAATAAAGCTTAAAGCATTCGACCATAACGTATTAGACCAATCTGTAAAACAGATTATAGAAACTGTAAAGAGAAGTGGCGGGGTTATAAAAGGCCCTGTTCCACTTCCTACTTCAAAGAAAAAGTGGTGTGTACTTCGTTCTCCACACAAATTCGAACAGTCTAGAGAACACTTTGAGATGAGAATTCACAAAAGACTAATTGATATAGAAAATGCAACTCCACAAACTATTGAAGCATTAATGGATATCAACCTCCCTGCAGGAGTTGATGTAGAAATTAAACTAAGTTAACAAAAGGAGTGAGAACAATGCCAAAGGGCATCATCGGTAAAAAAGTTGGAATGACTAGAGTTTTTAAAAACGGGAAAGCTATTCCTGTTACTGTAATAAAAGTTGAGCCAAACTATGTTGTTGATATAAAAACAGAAGAAAGGGACGGTTATTCTGCCGTCGTTTTAGGTACAGATGAAGCAAAAGAAAAAAATACTCCAAAACCACTACTTGGAATATTTAAGAAAGCAGGTGTTAAGCCTCTTAAAAAATTAAAAGAATTTCCTCTTAAAGAAGGAGAAGAGCTAAACCTAGGTCAAGAAGTTAAGATAGAGGATGTTTTCCAACCTGGAGACCTTGTTGACGTATCAGGTACTTCAAAAGGTAGAGGATTTACATCTGCTATGAAAAGATGGGATTTCTCAGGATTTCCTAAGTCTCACGGTGCTAGATATCACAGAGCTGTAGGTTCTATTGGAGCTTGTGAAGACCCTGGTAGAGTGTGGAAAACAAAAAGAATGGCAGGACACTACGGAAACGAAAGAGTGACTGTACTAGGTATGGAAGTTGTTGATGTTATTCCAGAGGAAGGAGTTATCTTAGTAAAAGGTTCCGTACCAGGAGCACCAAAATCTTACGTTGAGCTAAAATCAAGCGTAATCTTAGATAGAAGAAAAGGTCAAAGAAAACTAGCAAAAGCTAAAGCTGCTTACGCTACAGAAGAGACTAAAGAATCATAAAGAGGTGATAGGTAGATGGAAACAAAAGTAGTTAACATAAAAAATGAAGATGTTGGAACAGTCCAGTTAAACGACAATATCTTTAACACAGAAGTAAAAGAGCATACAGTTTGGGAAGTTATTAAGTGGCAACTTGCCGCTAGAAGAGCTGGAACTGCTTCCACAAAAACCAGAGCTGAAGTTAGAGGCTCAAGAAGAAAGATACTACCTCAAAAAGGTACAGGTAATGCTAGACATGGTGATAGAAAGGCTAACCTAATGGTTGGTGGTGGTGTAGCCCACGGACCACATCCAAGAGACTACTATTATGCTTTACCTAAAAAAGTAAGAAAGAAAGCATTAAAAGGTGTTCTCTCTATCAAACTAAAAGATGGAGAACTGGCAATAATAGAAGACTTTACCTTTGATGCGCCAAAAACTAAAAATGCAATAGAAGTTTTAAAGAACCTAGGCCTTGAAAATGCAAAAGTACTACTTGTCATTCCTGAAAAAGATGAAAATATTATTAAATCATTCAGAAACTTACCAAAAGTAAAAGTACTGGTAGTAGAAGGCTTAAATACTTACGACCTTCTAAATGCAGATAAGGTTCTAATTACTAAAGGAGCCTTAGAAAAAATAAATGAGAGGTTAGGACAATGAGAACACCTCACGACATATTAATCAGACCTGTATTAACTGAAAAAGCGGTTAACGCTAATGAAAAAGAGAATAAACTAACATTTGAAGTTGCGATGGATGCCAACAAGATAGAAATCAAAAAAGCTGTGGAAGACATTTTTGGCGTTAAGGTGAAAGAAGTTAGAACTATGATTGTTAAGACAAAGAAAAAAAGAGTAGGTTTTAAC
>JALUFA010000200.1 GCA_027052485.1 Hydrogenothermaceae bacterium | reverse complement strand
AAAGTTCCAACCAATCCAAAACCAGGAAACCCTTCCACCAATAAATAACCTTTAAGATTCGGTTTTTTAGACAATAATTTCAGTTCAATCATAATCCTAATTCATACTAAAATTATTTAAATGAGTGGGCCCGACGGGAGTATCAATGCATAGGCCTTAGGACCCCGTATGTCCACCCCCTTGGCGCACCTCTTATGGAGGGGATCCGCAGAGGCTTGATAGCGCCTTCCCTTTGACAAGCGGTGGGTGGAGGAGGACCGCCCCATTACATCACCTCTAATCAGGTTCCTGTTTTGGGAGGTCCAGAGGAGAATTAAGCTCCTTAGTTTCAGGGCTGACACCTATGCATTTTTGAACCCGCAACCTGCTGGTTTCCTCTAGGCGTAACCGAAGCCTTACGGTCTTCTATCGAAAGCCGCGCTATCCAAGTTACGCCACGGGCCCACCAATTCTATTTATAACCAAATATCTTTTATTTTTAACTTCTCCCTTAACAACCTTTAAATTCTGATTTTTTGGAAATCTTTATATTCCCTTTATCTCTTATATCCTCATGAGGATTCTCCAGTTAGGTAATGGTTTAGTTGGCCAAGCTTTCTCTTCCATTGCTAAAAATAATGGTCATCTTGTAACCACTGTTGACCCTCTCAATGGGAACATTATGAAGAATTTCCAGGATCTAAATAATAGTGATCTCCTTAGATTCGATATTTTAGTGAATTTGCTCCCATCTTATTCAAATCAGAGTTTATTGGAATGGCTACCCCTAAACAGAATCCCCTATTTTGATTTCTCCACTCAAAAAACTTCCATTCCCACTGAGCATATGCTCTACATACACAAACTCAACGCAAGATTATCCGTTGCTAACATTGGGTTAGGCCCAGGAATAGTTAATCTATTATTTGCTGATCTTGTTGATCGGGGTGCTAGTTGGGTGGAGATCTTCTATTGGGAAGATCAGGATTGGTTTAAACCAACTTGGGGCACTTCTGAATTTAGGGAAAATCTCTCTGATCCTGTGCAATATGCTGAAAATACCGATGGTTCTCTATCTATTGTAACTCTTAGGGATCATAAATTATCTCCTCACTTCTATTCGAAGGTTAAGGACTCCTATTATGGGTCCCATGAATACTTCTTATGCACTGCCGATGAATTATACTCTCTAACCCTAAATTATCCAAATCTTAATTATATTAAGATCTATGCAGGGGGCTTAGAACATTTGGGAGAAGTTGTTATGAAGAGAATGTCTAATGTGGAGTTTGATTTCTCGAATGTGCCAAAACCTCCCAGCAGATTTTCTATGCTTCTAACCTCCGATGTGGGAGAACACGAAATAGTTTTACCCTCACGACCTCCGCTTGAATTTACTCCCATAGCTTATTATACTGCTCTAGCTGGTTGGATCTTTATTAATAATATCATTCCCTATGGCCTTGAACCAAAATTATATTACCCTGAAACTCTCCCCCAATCCCTTCGCTCAGAAATCCTGCGTGAATTTATAGTTCAATCTGAACCTATCTATCTAGGGGATCTAACCCGCGAATTTCTTTAGTCACTGGAAACCAATGAGGAGGATGCCCTATAAAATTTAAATACTAATCCATATCTAATTTTCTCATGAAACTCGGAACAATTATTTCCATGCCTGATAGTCCCAATACAAATTATTTTGCCTTCGTAATTAATGAGGATTCAATTTCTCATGTTAAAAAAGGTCAATTTGTGGAAGTTGAATATGGTAATGGTAAATTGATCGGTATGATCATGGATATTTTTAGATCCAACCGATATTTTGAACGTGCAGAGAGTGTCGCTGAATATGAGAGGACAGGTATGTTATCCGCTCATTTCCCTATAGATGAATGGAGTTATACGGTTGCACAGGTTAAAATTGTAGGGGTCTATGAGAATAAACTCTTGAAGAGATGTTCCTTCCCACCTTCTCCCGGTAAAGATGTATTACCCGCTGATGAATCCCTCTTAAAAAACTATTTAGGTTTCAAGGATAATGGGATCCATATTGGTAATTTATTCAATCATGAATCAGTGGAGGTTAAATTAGGTCTCTCTAAATTATTCCAAAAACACTTGGCAATATTGGCCATGTCTGGTGCAGGTAAAAGTTATTTAATGAGTGTAATCCTTGAAGAACTGGCAGAGAGAAAATCTGAAGATGGTAGGCTAGGAGTTGTTGTTATAGATGTCCATGGTGAATATGTTAATTTAAAGAAATCTCCCTTAGGTGATCGTGTTAAAGTTTATGATGGTAACTCAATATC
>JALUFA010000199.1 GCA_027052485.1 Hydrogenothermaceae bacterium | reverse complement strand
GATATAGACCTTCCCCTTGGGACTATAAGACTTAGAAAGTCTGGTTCAAGTGGAGGTCAAAAGGGCTTAAAATCAATCATTGAGAACATAAAAACAGAAAATTTTCCAAGGTTAAAAATAGGAATAGGCCGACCTTCCAGAAAAGAAGATGTTCCTAAATACGTTTTATCACCTTTTTCAAAGGACGAAAGAATTTTAGTTGATAAAGTTATATCTGAAGCAGCTAACTGTATCCTTGATGTGCTAAAATATGGTGTTGATAAATCTATGGGAAGCTGCAATAAAAAGATAATATAATCCTTGCTTTCCGTATATTGCGGAAGGCTGATAAATAAATCATCCAAAAGGAGGTACGTTTTATGCGTCATTACGAACTGGTTTTCGTTTTAAAACCAACCTTAACAGAGGAAGAGAGAAAGCAGATTGTAGACTCTGTTAAAGAACTTATCACTTCTAACGGTGGTGAGATTTACAACTTTGAAGAGTGGGGGAGAAGAGAGCTTGCTTACCCTATTCAAAAGTTCAACTCTGCTTACTACTACCTAGTAAACTACAAAACAGAAAACCCAGAACTTCCTATCTTACTTGAAAGAAATCTAAGACTAAACGAGGATGTTATAAGATTTCTAAACTTTAAAATCAAGCCTGAGAAGAAAGAAGAAGTTGCAGAGGCTGTAGAGGTTTAATTTATGTTAAACAAAGTCATTCTAATAGGAAGATTAACCAGAGACCCCGAAATCAGATTTCTCCCATCAGGTAGTCAGATAACTATCTTTACCCTTGCTGTTAATCGACCTTACAAAAGCAACGGAGAGTGGAAGGAAGAAACTTACTTTTTTGATGTTGAAGCATTTGGAGCTTTAGCCGAAAGATTGGGAAAACAGCTTAACAAAGGAACCCAAATTGTCCTTGAAGGTCAGTTAAGACAGGATAGATGGCAAACTTCAGCTGGAGAAAAGAGAAGTAAAGTAAAAATTGTTGCCGATAAGGTAAGTATTCTTAATCAGGGACAGGCAAAACCTGCTACCCCTACACAGACAAAACATACAGAAGATGAAGGATTAGACCTACCAGAAGAAATTGATGACACTTTTTCTGATGATGATATTCCATTCTAAACAAAGTAAACAAAGGAGGTAATAAAATTGGCAGATAATACAAATACTCAAAATACACAACAAAACCAACAACAACCACAGCAACAGCAGCAACAACAGAGACCTTTCTTCCAAAGAAGAAAGAAGTACTGCAAATTCTGTGCTGAAAATAAAGAACCAAACTACAAAGACATTGAGATGTTAAAACAGTTTATTTCAGAAAGAGGAAAAATTATCCCAAGAAGAATTTCTGGAACTTGTGGAAAACACCAGAGAAAACTCGCAAGAGAGATTAAGAAGGCTAGACAGTTAGCTTTAATCCCATACGTAATAATGTAGGAAAGGAGGTAGAGAGTAAATGAAAGTTATATTGGTTCAGGATGTAGAAGGTTGGGGAACTATTGGAGATATAATAGATGTAAAACCTGGATTTGCTAGAAACTACCTTATTCCAAAAGGACTAGCATATCCAGCTACTGAAAGTTATGTAAAACACGTACAGGAAATTTTAAAACAGAAAGCTAGAAAGCTAGAAAGAGAAAAAGAAAAAGCTCAAGAAATAGCTCAAAAGATAGATGGCTTAGAGCTTGAAATTAAAAGACCTGTTGGCCCTACCGGTAAAATGTATGGCTCTGTGTCAGCAGCGGATATTGTAGAAGCTATCAAAGAAAAAACAGGTGTTGAGATAGACAAAAAGAAAGTGATGCTTAAAAGCCCTATTAGAGCAATGGGAACTTTTAACATCCAAATCAGACTTCACCCTGAAGTTTCAGCAGCTATTAAAGTTCACGTAGTACCAGAAGAAGAGTAGTTTACAACGGGGTTATCTAGCCCCTCTTCATTTTCTTTATTCTTTCCTTTCTTTACGTTATCATAGTAAAACCATAAAAACCAAAAAGCAGGTAAACCAGTTTTGGAATCAGCTTTATTTGACTCACCTTTACCTCATGACGATCAGACGGAAAGGGCCGTTCTTGGAGCTATTCTTATAGACCCTACTGTAGCTGACACGGTTTTTAATATCCTAAAACCTCAGGATTTTTACAACGAAAAACACAGAATCATATACGAAGCTCTTATAGCTCTTATTGAGGACGGAGTATCCATAGACCCAATAGTACTGAAAAACTACCTAGAAAAAATTGGAAAGCTAGATTACATAGGCGGAGAGATTTATCTATCTCTAATCCTTTCTGATGCAGCACCTCCTAAAGT
>JALUFA010000198.1 GCA_027052485.1 Hydrogenothermaceae bacterium | reverse complement strand
CAAAAAACAAAAGTAAATCCGGTAGGATTTGCGAAGTCATTTGATGAATATAGCTTATTTAACGTCGTAGTCAATCACCCCTGCCCTACTAATAGGGGGTGATAGAAAGTGTTAAAATATATATTACCATTTAAGGGGTCGTAGCTCAGCTGGGAGAGCGTCGCCTCGGCATGGCGAAGGTCACGGGTTCGAATCCCGTCGACTCCACTTTAACTTCTTTGGTACTACAATGAAACTGAAAGTCAGATACAGAGGAAAAATTCACGAGATACAAATTGATAAGGACAAAGTAAAAGCCAAAGACATCTTAGACTACTTTAACCTTTCTCCTGAGTTCGCCTTTGTCGCAAAAAACGGAGAAATCGTGTCTGAGGATGAGGAAATTTTGCCAAATGATGACATAAAGGTTGTCAACGCCATCTCAGGAGGATAGATTGAACGAAACATCAGAGCTTATTCTAACAATTGTTGTTTTTGGTCTAATGTTTGGCGGTATTATCTGGCTTATGATTTACTGGTCTAAGAACAATACAGTTGTAGATGAACGGGATAAAAAGTGGTATCAAGGGAAAAACTCTAAAGAGGAAAACGTGAATAAAGATGAAACTTAAAAAAAACGCCCGTTGTCAGATATGTAAGCAAAAAGGAGGAAACAAAAAGGCTATTATATTTCTTCCACATCACCGTTTAGCCCTTTGTAAAGACCATTACATTTCTTGGTTTGAAAAGCGGGTTGAAAAGACTATAAAAGAATTCAAAATGTTTTCCAAAGATGACAGGATTCTGGTTGCCGTTTCCGGTGGAAAAGACAGCCTTTCCCTATGGAATGCATTGGCTAAATTAGGATACAACGCAGATGGTTTTTATATTAACCTAGGCATAGACCAGTACTCTCAGGACTCAAAACTTTTAGCAGAGCAGTTCGCAAAAAAGATAAACAGACCATTACATATACTTGACCTTTCTAAAGAAGTTGCATCTATCCCAGAAATTACAAAAGCTACAAACAGACCTGCGTGTTCAGCCTGTGGAACCTTTAAGCGCTACTATATGAATAAGTTTGCAAGGGATGCCGGATATTCGGTAATTGCAACAGGCCATAATCTCGATGATGAAGTGGCTGTTCTGTTTGGAAACACACTAAAGTGGGATATTGATTATTTAAAACGCCAGTACCCAGTTTTAAAAGAGGAAAACGGTTTTTTAAAAAAAGTAAAACCTCTGTGTAGGATTACAGAAAAAGAGTCGGCTATGTACGCATTTTTAAATAACATAGAGTATATAGAGTATGAGTGTCCGTACTCAGAAGGGGCATCTTCAATTGAGTACAAGGAACTACTTTCAAAATTAGAAGAAAAACATCCTGGGACAAAGCTCCAGTTTTACACAAACTTTCTTAAAAAGATGTATCCGCTCCTACATAAGGAAGAAAAAAAAGACCTTACTAAGTGTAAAATCTGTGGAGAACCTTCTTTTCAAGAGGTTTGCAGCGTCTGTAAGCTAAAACAGCAGGTCTCTAAAGCAAAAACTGTTTGATATAATTTTTTTTGCAAAAGTAAATAAGGAGGGTTTATATGCCTAACATAGCAAAAACTATTGACGAGCTAAAGCAGATTTTATCTCCAGCTGTTGAGATATCAGATACGGGTGTTAAGATAACAGACGAACAAAAACTGAGAGACTCAGTTATAGATGACCTTATATACACTGCTGTTTTTTCAGAGGATGAAACCACAAAAGAAGAGGCAAAAAAGCTTATAAGAGACATTGCAAATGAGTTTGGGGCTGTGCCTGCTTCTATTCACAACCTTTACATGGCTATGGGTAGAGGAGAGACCAGAGACTTTACAACTCCGGCTATAAATATCAGAGGAATGACCTATGACGTTGCAAGACAGATATTTAAGGTTGCTCTGGAAAACAACGTTGGAGCTTTTATCTTTGAGATAGCAAAATCAGAGATAGGATACACATTCCAGAGACCTTCGGAATACGCATCCGCAGTACTCGCTGCGGCTATCAAAGAAGGTTATAAAGGACCTGTTTTTATTCAAGGAGACCACTTCCAGTTTAACGCCAAAAAGTACCAAGAAAATCCAGAGAAAGAACTAGAAAGAATTAAAGAGCTAACAAAAGAAGCTATTGAAGCAGGGTTTTATAACATAGATATAGACCCATCTACGCTGGTTGATTACTCAAAACCTACGTTAAAAGAACAGCAGTACCACAACTACATAAATACAGCGAAAATGACACAGTACATCAGACAGATAGAGCCAGAAGGGATTACCGTATCTATCGGTGCTGAAATCGGTCATATAGGCGGGAAAAACTCTACTGTAGAGGAGTTTGAAGCATTTATGGAAGGATACCTTGAAAACATACCTGAAGGTATGTCTGGTATCTCAAAAATTTCAGTTCAGACAGGAACAGAGCACGGTGGAGTGCCTCTTCCAGATGGAAGTATAGCTGAAGTAAAGCTGGACTTTGATGTTTTAAGAGACATCGGAAAAGTAGCAAGGGAAAAGTACGGCCTTGGTGGAACCGTTCAACATGGAGCATCAACACTCCCAGATGAACTTTTTGATAAATTCCCAAAAAGCAACTGCTGTGAAATTCACCTTGCAACAGGATTTCAAAACATTATGTACGACCTTATCCCTGAAGATTTCAAAAATGAGATTTATAGCTGGATAAAAGAAAATCTAAAAAACGAGTGGAAGGAAGGATGGACGGAAGAACAGTTCATTTATAAGACAAGAAAGAAAGGATTTGGGCCTTTTAAATACCAGTGGTGGACTTTAGACGAAGAGGTAAAAGCTAAAATCTTAGAAGCATTAAAGAAAAAGTTTGAGTTTCTGTTTGAAAAGCTTAACGTGTTTAACACAAGGGAGTACACAGATAAGTACATTAAACTTGTAAAACTACCGTACGGTGCATTAAAGAACAACTGATGGATATAAACCTATTTCACGCCTTTTTTGGACGGTTTGCCGTCCTTATTCCCCTTTTAGGACTCTTTTTTGAGCTTGGAGCTGTGATAACCCAGAAAGATTTAGTATCAAAAATATCAGGAGCAATTGTAATACTTGGAAGTTTACTTGCGATACTAGCAGGTTTATCTGGCATTGAAGAGTATGTTTATCTTCGTTCTTTAAATGAAAATCAGCCTTTTAGACTACACGAGATACTTGGATTAGCACTGACTGTTGCCTTTTTATTTATTCTGATTGTCCGTTCTTATCTACTAAGAAAAGAAAACGTTAAACTTGCGACATTTTACATTTTCTTCTATGTCATAGTTGTAATGGTAAATCTTTTTAGCAACGAAGTTGTGGTTCACACAGTAAGAAAGACTGGTATCTAGATGGTAAACCTTGAAGAGGGCTACTGGAAGAAAATCCCTTTCTACAAAAATGTAGATAAAACCCGTTGGGAAGACTGGAAGTGGCAGATAGCAAATAGACTAACTTCTCTAGAGGATGTAAGAAAAGTTTTTCCCGTTGATAAAGCTCTAAAGGAAGTTTTCCTTAAAACCGCCACCATTTACCACTTTGGTACAACCCCTTACTACCTTTCTCTGATTAAAGAGTTTTCCTACAATGATCCAATTTTTAAACAGATATTTCCCCATACAGATGAGATTAACCCAGAAAAGCAAACCCATACATCTTTAGACCCATTTAGGGAAGAAGAACTTTCACCGGTTGATGGACTTACCCATCGTTATCCAGATAGAGTCCTTTTTAGAGCTACAAACTTTTGTAGTGTTTACTGCCGCCACTGTATGAGAAAAAGGAACTTCCTTGAGCCTGAACGGGCAAGGCCAAAAGAAGAGTATGACAGGATGTTTGAGTACATAAGGAAAAATCCCCAGATAAGAGAAGTTTTAATATCTGGAGGAGACCCTTTAACTCTACCAAATAAAAAATTAGAGTACATACTAAAAAATCTATACCAGATAGACCATATTGATATCATCCGTATCGGAAGTCGTGAGCTTGTTGTAAATCCGTACAGATTTTTTGATGAAGGCCTTCTAGAACTGTTTGATAAGTACGATAAGGTATGGCTTGTCAGCCACTTTAACCACCCAAATGAGATAACTAACATAACGAAGCAGGCTGTTAAAAACGTTTTAAAAACGGGAACTCCAGTTTTAAACCAGACTGTCTTAATGAAGTCTGTAAACGATGATGAAAAAACTATTGAAACCCTGATGAGAGACTTACTCCGATGTAAGATAAAGCCTTACTATCTTTTTTACTGCGACCCTGTGGAAGGAACAATTCACTTTAGGACAGATTTACACAGAGGGGTTGAGATTTTAGAGCACTTGAGAGGTAAAGTTTCTGGACTGGCAACGCCAATCTATGCCGTAGACCTTGAGGGAGGGTACGGTAAAGTCCCCGTATTTCCAAACTACATAGTGGAAGAGACCGATGAGTATGTCATCTTTAGAAATTATGAAGGAAAGCTTGTAAAACAGTTTAAATAACATCTACAATATTAAAAATTTTACCGATGGAGAGAAGGTTGAGAGGAGAGCTTTTTGTTATATCTGCCCCGGCAGGAGGTGGGAAAACAACGATTGTTAACATGCTTCTAAAAGAAGTTCCAAATCTAGTAAGGGCTATAACATGCACTACAAGAAAACCCCGGGATGGCGAAGAAGACGGCAAGGACTACTACTTTTTAACAAAAGAAGCGTTTGAAGAGTCTATAAAAAACGACAAGTTTTTAGAGTATGCCAAAGTTCACGACAACTACTATGGTACTCCAAAGGACGAGGTTGAAAAACTGCTTAACGAGGGAAAAGACGTAATTCTTATTATAGACGTGCAGGGAATGAGGCAGTTAAGGAAAAAGATAAAACTAAACGCCATTTTTATCCTGCCTCCATCGTTAGAAGAGTTGATAAACAGAATGAAAAAAAGAGGAGAGTCTGAGGAGGAAATAAAAAAACGTCTTGAAACTGCAAAAAAGGAACTTCCAGCTTGGAAGGAGTATGACTATGTAGTGGTAAATGACGTCTTAGAAGAGGCAAAGGAAAACATAAAAAAGATAATCCTATCCCATCGCTTAAAAAGAGAAAGATTTGACGTGTCAACAATTAAAGACCCAATGTTAAGGGAGCTACTACAAAATTGAAAGAGAAAGTTTTAAAGATACTTTTCTGGCTTTATGTAGCGTTTATACTGTTTATGGCTTTTTATCCAACTCCTCCTGAAACTCCTACTTCGGATAAGATTAATCACTTTGTAGCGTTTTTTGTTTTGGCTATTTTGCAGAGGGTAGCCCTAAAGTCGGGATATTTGTCAATCTTCCTGTTTGGTGCACTCTTAGGTGCATTTATAGAGTTTGTACAGTACTTTTTACCTTACAGATGCGCCGAGTATGCAGATTTTGTAACTGATGTATTTGGGGTTTTATGCGGAATGTTTTTTATCTTTTCAGTGGAAATCTTATCTTCTTTTAGAGAGAAAGAAAATTAAGAAATTTTCAGATTTGGGTAGTTGTTAATAACAAAATCTATTACTGCCCCGTGTCTTAATCCCCAATCACTCACAGTAATCTCTGGTTTATTAAATACTTCCAAAGCTGTATCAAATATAACTATTCCGGCGATAATAACCTCAGCCCTTTTATCCTCAATCTGAGGTATCTTTTTTCTCTCTTCAACGGTCATTGACGCAAGTTCTTTAAGCCATTTTTCTATCTGCTGTTTTGTTAATTTTTTCCTGTGGACTTTTTCAGATGAGTAAGGAAAGATATTGTTTTCTAGTGCTACAAGGGTTGTAATCGTCCCACCTAGACCTATAAGCTCTTTGGCATCTTTCATCTTTGGATAGATACTTTCAATCTGTTGCTTTATAAACTCTCTCATTTTTTGGAGTTCTTCCGGTTTTGGTGGGTCATATTTTATAAACATCTCTGTAAGACCAACGATACCAAAGGGAAACGATTGGCTTTCTTTTAGTTTATAGGTTTCTCCTTCCTTTTCTCCATAGGCAAACTCTGTACTACCTCCCCCCTGGTCTATCATTACAAAACTTCCTTCAGGGTTTATTCCGTAGGCTGTAGCTAAAAATGAAAGGTATGCCTCTTTCTCACCATCTATAACTTCAACATCTATTCCAAGTTTCCTAACCCTTTCTATAAACTCTGCCCCATTTTCGGCTTCTCTACAGGCTTGGGTTGCATAGGCTTTTAGATGGTCTACTTGATACTCGCCGGCGAGCATTTTGTACTCTTTAAGCACGGCTAGAGTCTCAGCCATAGCCTCTTCACTGAGTTTACCTGTTTCTTTAAGGCCTCTACCTAGGGATGTTATCTTTCCGACGGAAAGGATATCTTCTATAGATTTAATAGTATCTATCAATGTATCTTTTTTATGAATGGCTGATATTAAAAATCGGGTAGAGTAGGTTCCTATATCAATAACACCTAACTTTACAGCCACCCTATCACTCCATAAAGACTTGGCCTTCTAACGGGGAAACCTCTATTCCCTGTTCTTCAAGCCACTTTACGGCCTTTTCTATCTCCTCTTCTCTTCCTATAAGCTCGAGGTCTAGCCAGCCTACATGCTCCTGTACGTTTCCCTTTCTTATGTTTATATCTACATCAAAGGATTTACACAGTTTACTGAGGATTGGTTCCTTTACCTTTTCTTCAGGGTAAATAAGTTTTAACTTTAGTGAGTTCATAACTTCCCCTCCTTAAACTCCTCCAGCTATAGCAGGGATAATAGCAACTACTGCTCCATCTTCAAGTTTTGTGTTTTTACCGTCTAAAAATCTTATATCTTCATCATTAACAAAGAAGTTTACAAACTTTCTTATCTCACCGTTTTCATCAACGAGTCTTTCTTTTATACCTGGGAACTCTTTTTCAAGGTTTTCTATGAGTTCTTCTATAGTGTTTGCCTCTATCTGAACTTCCCCTTGTCCTTGAGTTACTCTTCTTAGTGCTGTAGGTATTCTAACTGTTACTTTTGCCATCTTTACCTCCTTACTTTACTGTTATACCCATAACTTTTTCTTTAAAATCGTGAAGAGTTGGTTTTATGTGAACCGGTTGTCTTAAATGTCCTTCTAAGACTTCCATAGTTTTGTATCCGTTTCCTGTGATGTATGCAACAACCACTTCGTCTTTATCAAATACGCCTCTTTCAGCCAGCTTCTTTAAAACTGCTATTGTGGTCCCACCTGCAGTTTCTGTAAAAATTCCCTCTGTGCTTGCAAGGAGTTTCATTCCTTCAATTATCTCTTCGTTTGTAGCAACTTCCATATCACCGTTGCTCTCTTTTGCCACTTTTACTGCGTAAGGACCATCTGCAGGGTTTCCAATGGCAATAGATTTAGCGATTGTGTCTGGTTTTTCTGGGGTTATCCAATCTCTACCTTCTTTAAAGGCTTTGTAGATTGGACTACATCCGGAGGCTTGAGCTCCATACATCCTTGGCATTTGTTCGTTTTCGCCTAGTAAACCTACCGTTTTTAGCTCGTTAAAACCTTTCCATATCTTTGTGTAAAGTGAACCTGAGGCCATTGGAGCAACTACAGCGTTCGGTGCCTTCCATCCAAGCTGCTCTGCAACCTCAAAGGCAAGTGTTTTTGAACCTTCTGAGTAGTAAGGCCTGATGTTGATATTTACGAAAGCCCATCCAAACTCATTTGCCACTTCCGAAGAAAGTCTGTTAACATCGTCGTAGTTTCCTTCAACTGCAACTACTGTAGGATTGAAAACAAGCGAGCCTATAATTTTGTTGGTTTCCAAGTTTGCAGGGATAAAAACATAGCAGTTCATACCTGCGGCAGCAGCATTTGCTGCAACGGAGTTTGCAAGGTTTCCAGTGGAAGCACATGCGGCAGTGTCAAAGCCGAACTCTTTTGCTTTTGAAAGGGCTACAGCTACGACTCTGTCCTTAAAAGATAATGTTGGATGGTTTACCGAATCGTCCTTTATATAAAGGTTATTTAAACCTAGCTCTTTTCCAAGTTTTTCTGCCTTTATAAGGGGAGTAAAACCTGCTGTTAGGCCTACCGTTGGGTTATCTACTGGTAGAAGGTCAACGTACCTCCAAAGGCTTTTTGGACCTTTTTCAATCTTTTCTTTTGAGATGTTTTGTTTTATATAATCGTAATCGTAGTCAACTTCCAGTGGTCCAAAACAGAACTCACACACGTGGATAGGTTCAATTGGGTACTCTCTTCCACACTCTTTGCACTTTAAGCCTTTAACTTTTGCCATTAACTTCAAGCCTCCGGAAATTTAGGTAGATAACGGATTTTAATATTATAGTATAAAATTTACTAATTGTTGAATTGGTGATAAAATGAAAAAAATTTAATTAAATTTC
>JALUFA010000197.1 GCA_027052485.1 Hydrogenothermaceae bacterium | reverse complement strand
CATCTATGTAGTATCTGATTAACTCTCTATATGCTGGAAAAAAGTAGTTGTTATACGCTATAGCCTTTTTTAATAAATCTTCATACTTTTTGAGGTTCCCTATCTTCTTATAGATAAGTGCGAGATTATAGTAAGCTTTCTCTTTTGAACTGTAGCTATCAAAAAAGATTGCCTTTTTTAACAGTTTTATCGCCTGTTGATACTTACCCTGTTTAGCAAGGACTATGGCTAGGTTTGTATAAAGCTCTGGTTTGTTTGGATTTATCTCAATGGCTTTACTAAAAGCTGCATACGCTTTTCCCAGTTCTCCAACTCTGGTGTAAGCTATACCCAATGCGTTGTAGGCATCTACATTTTTTGGGTTGTAGTCTATAGCTTGGTTTAGATAGTAAATAGACTGGGCTATATCTCCAGATTCTAAATAGGAGATACCGAGTTTTAAATAGTAGTTGGAAAGTTTTAACGCTTCCTGCTGTCTATGGGTCTTTTCAGCACAACTAAAAAGATAAAGGGATACTCCTATAAGTAAAAAAAGGTTAATTAATCTTTTCATAAAGAATATTTTATCAGAAAAGGACAGGGAGGATTAACCTCCCCCCCTGACGGTTTATTCCTCATCTTGTCTGATGTTTAAAAATTCTGGATTTTGGGATACTGCTTCCTGTACTCCCTGTGAAATTCTGTAAGCACAAAAAGATGGGCCACACATAGAGCAGAATTTAGCAGATTTATAACCTTCTTGAGGTAAAGTTTCATCATGATACTTTCTAGCTGTTTCTGGGTCTATAGCAAGTTCAAACTGTTTTTCCCAGTCAAACTCATATCTAGCCTTAGACATAGCATCGTCCCACTCTTTTGCTCCTGGTCTGTGTCTTGCAAGGTCTGCTGCGTGAGCTGCTATTTTATAGGCGATTAATCCTTGTTTAACATCTTCCGCGTTTGGTAGACCAAGGTGTTCCTTTGGTGTCACATAACAAAGCATTGATGCACCGTACCATCCAGCCATAGCTGCACCTATTGCTGAGGCGATATGGTCGTATCCGGGAGCAACATCAGTTACCAACGGCCCAAGAACATAGAAAGGTGCCTCATGGCAAAGTTCCATCTCTTTTTTGATATTCATCTCAATCTGGTCCATAGGTACGTGTCCGGGACCTTCTATCATAACTTGTACGCCGTGCTCCCATGCTTTTTTGGTTAACTCTCCAAGAACCTTCAGCTCGGCAAACTGGGCTTCATCTGATGCATCGTTTATACAACCGGGTCTTAAGCCATCACCAAGGGAGAATGAAACATCGTACTTTTTAAAGATTTCACAAATTTTATCAAAGTGGGTGTATAGTGGATTTTGTTTTCCGTGGACTGTCATCCATTCGGCCATTATTGACCCACCACGGGAAACAATCCCCATTAATCTGTGGTTTACAAGTGGTAAAAACTCTTTGAGAACTCCAGCATGGATAGTCATGTAATCGACGCCTTGTTGGGCCTGGTGTTCTATCATGTCTAAGATGTCTTGCTCTGTTAGATTTTCTATAGAGCGTACTTCCTGTAGAGCCTGATATATAGGAACTGTTCCTATTGGTACAGGAGAGTTTGCAATAATTGCCTCTCTAATCTCATCTATATTTCCACCGGTGGATAAGTCCATAACTGTATCAGCACCGTACTTTAGTGCTACTCTCAGCTTTTCTAGCTCTTCTTCAACGTTTGAAGATAGGGCAGAGTTTCCAATGTTTGCGTTAACTTTGCACTTTGCCGCAATTCCAATTGCCATTGGCTCCAGTCTGTAATGATTTATGTTCGCAGGTATTATCATTCTTCCTCTTGCAACTTCATCCCTTATAAGTTCAACCGGTAAGTTTTCCCTTTTAGCTACGTACTCCATCTCAGGGGTGATAACTCCCTCCCTTGCGTAGTCCATCTGTGTTTTTCCGTATGTGGTACTCCTTGGAACTGCGTATTTTGCCATAATATATAAACCTCCTGTCTTTTACGTTTGCAATTTATTACTAAATAAAGATTTTTAGTTAAATGAATTTACTCATATTGAACTAATGCCTCTAAGTCTTTATAAAAGGTAGGATAGGAAACTTCAGCACACTGGGCGTCTTTAATCTCTATACCTTCTTCTGATAAAAGTCCAAGTATGCTAAATCCCATGGCTATCCTGTGGTCTAGATAACTGTCTACAGTTCCACCTTTTACCTTTTGCTTCCCTTTTATGATAAACCCATCTTCCAGTTCTTCAACCTCTATACCTATTTTTTTTAGGTTTTCAACTACTGCCTTTATCCTATCACTTTCTTTTACCCTTAAC
>JALUFA010000196.1 GCA_027052485.1 Hydrogenothermaceae bacterium | reverse complement strand
ACATAGAAAACACCTCCTAATAGATTTTAAACTTTCTAAATTCTTAATTTAATATATAATTATGTTTACAATAATCAAAATTTGATTTTAAATTTTAACACATCAGGGAGAATCCATGTATTCAGAAGAAAAACTCAGAGAGTTATATAAAAATCAAAGGGTTGCTGTATTCTTAGATATACAGAACCTTTATTATTCCGCAAGGGATGCGTTTAACAGAAAAGTTAATTTTGAGAGCGTTCTCGAAAAGGTTGTTAATAGAAGAGTCTTGATTAGAGCTATAGCATATCTTGTGAAGCTTCAGGGGGTAGACCAGAAAGGCTTTATAAACACATTAAAACATATAGGTTATCAGGTTAGGGTGAAAGAACCTAAGATATTTAAAAGACTTGATGAGTATGGGAATCTCTGGACAACAATAAAAGCAGACTGGGACATGGGAATAGCTATGGATGCTATATCTCTTGCTGAGAAAATAGATGTTGCCATACTTGCAAGTGGAGATGGAGATTTTACAGATCTCGTTAGATATCTACACACAAAAGGTGTGAAGGTTGAGATAGCAGCATTCAAACAAACAGCAGCCAAGGAACTTATAGATGTTGCAGATGAGTTTATTGACCTTACAGCTTTTGGTGAAGAGGTTTTTCTCTAATTGAAAAGATAACCTGAAATGAATATATTTTTACAAAGAAAAAAATAAGGAGATGATATAAAAGATGTCACCCAACAAGTGGGACATAAGTAAAATAAGAAAAAGCAACCAAAAGAGGCAGGAGGCTGAATTTTTTTCTGGGGATAAAGCCCCGAGCAAGGAGATTAGCCCAATAGCCCTCCTGCCGACTTATCATCTTGGCAGAAAGTGCCGTATTGGAGTTTGGGTCATGTCCCACTTGAAAAGGTTGCTAAAAATAACCTTTGGAGGTGACATCATGGAAGAAAAAGTTGTTTACATTGGTATTGATTACCACAAAAACTCATTTACAGCAGCTTTTTTAGATTCAGTAACAGGCGTATTAATTACAAAGAAATACAAAGAAATAAAAAACTTTCAGGAAGACATTTTAAAGTACAAAGAAGAAGGATACAAAGTAAAAATAGCAGTAGAGACACTAACAGGAGTAAAACACTTCATAAAACAGATAAGAGAGGATAACGAAGTTTACCTAATCAATACAAACAAATTTAAAAATGTTTTAAAAGGCGTAAATACAGATAAGAAAAGTGACAGATTAGACGCTGAGACGATAGCAATTTATTTAGAAAAAGGATTACTGCCAACAGTATATATACCAGAAGAAGAGATAGAAATATTAAGACAACTATTAAAAGCAAGAGAAAGATACATAGACCAAAGAAGAAGCATAATGAACATGACACACAGCTTATTATTAGAATACGGTATAAAAATAAAAAACAGGCAATTACTTACAGAGAGGGGAATGAAGGAAGTAGAGAATAATCTAAAAGAAATACCCCTTGAGATACAAGGGGTAATCAAAAGTTATATAGGTACAATAAAGCACCTAACAGAAGAAATAATAAAGATTGAGGAAATAATAAACCAGTATGTAGAAAAAAATCAAGAGATAAAAGAGAAGAGAGATTTATTGAGAAGCATACCGGGAGTAGGGGAAATAACAGCATTAACATTCATAAGCACAATAGGGGATGTAGAGAGATTTGAAAACAGTAGGAAAGTAGGGGCTTATATAGGGTTAGTACCGAGAATATACGGAAGTGGTGACAGCGTAAAGATGGGTAGGATAACAAAAAGAGGGGACAGTACACTTAGGAATAAACTATTACAAGCAGCAATATCATTACTAAAGACAAAAAAGAAAAACAGTTTAAAAGAATTTTTTAACAGATTAATAAAATCAGGTGTAAGTAAGAATAAAGCAAGGATAGCATTAGCGAGAAAGTTAGCAACAGTTATGTTTGTTTTATTAAAAGAAAATAGAAAATTTGAAAATTATTTTAATAAAAATTTTGCAACCTTAACGGGTTGACATCTTTCATAGGAGATTAAAAATGGCTTTACCATCACTTAAAATCGGTCAGTACGAGATCCAATATCCAATTATTCAAGGTGGAATGGGTGTTGGTATCTCATGGGAAAACCTTGCAGGAACTGTAAGTAAATATGGTGGTTTAGGTGTTGTATCCTCTGTTGGAACGGGATACAGGCATCCTAACTATATAAAACTGAAAGATGGAAGACCTGTTGGCAGTAAGTATATACATAATAGGGAAGCTCTTCAGAGGATAATAAGAGATGCTAAAGAGATCGCCGGTGGAGAAAAAGCTGTTATTGGTGT
>JALUFA010000195.1 GCA_027052485.1 Hydrogenothermaceae bacterium | reverse complement strand
ACCAGTAATGACTTTATTTTTGTTTTTGCCTATCCAAAAGGAATAAAGGACAACTTTATTGATTTTTACTTTCTAAGAGAAAAGCTTAATAACCTTTTAGCTTATAGGCTAGCTCATAAAGAGATTTTACAAGAAAATTTTGGAGAAAAACAATCACAAGGATAACAATAAGCGGAGCAATATCTATACCACCAAAGTATGTAGGTATAAACTTTCTAATTTTTCTATAAACTGGTTCTGTTAAATTACGAAGAAATCTTACTATTGGATTGTGTGGGTCTGGGTTTACCCAAGATAAGAGCGCAGATATAATAACTATCCACATATAAATAGACAAAACGATGTCCAAAATCTTGGACACCGCCTCTAATAGATTGCTTAAAAGGAACATTTAATCCTCAAAAGGATAATCAACAAGTTCAATTATTGCCATTTCGGCATCGTCTCCCCTTCTCCTTTTATCTAGCTTGTATATTCTTGTGTATCCACCGTTTCTTTCTGCATATAGGGGAGCAAGTTCTTTAAAAAGTTTTTCTGCAGCTTTGTTATGGTGTTTTAATCTTGAGTTTATAAGTCTTCTAGAGTGTACTGTCTGTTCTTTTGCTAAAGTAATTAATTTTTCAATAAATGGTTTTAAAGCTTTTGCTTTAGGCAAAGTAGTTTCTATTCTTCCATTTTCTATTAAAGAGCATGCAAGGTTAACAAACAGGTGTTCTCTCTGCTCTTTTGGTCTATGAAAACTTTTAGTTTTTACTCTATGACGCATTTTCCTACCTCTCTTTTCTTATTTTTCTACAGGTTTAGAAGGAGCTAGTTCAAGTCCTAAATCTGCAAGAGCTTCTTTAATTTCTTTTAAAGATTTTCTTCCTATAGATTTAGCCTCTTTTAAATCCTCTTCTGACATTTTAACCAAATCACCAATAGTTTGAATTCCAAGTTTTTTGAGTGTATTTGCCGCTCTAGAAGATATTTCAAGCTCATCTATTGCAAGAGAAAGTTTATCCTCCTCAATCCTTTGAGCTATGCTCTCAGGGGCAGACTGTTTAACAACCTCAACCCTTTTCACCGTAGGGTTTAATAGTAGATTAAAATGGTCTAACAGTATTTTTGTTGCTTTATTTAAAGCTTCTTCAGGTGTGATACTTCCATCTGTATGAATCTCTAAAATGAGCTTATCGTAATCAGTTTTGTTCCCAACCCTTGTCGGTTCTACATGGAAAGTACACTTAGTAACTGGAGAAAAAGATGTGTCAATAAGTATCCATCCAATCTCTGAAGGAGGTTCCATTTCTTCAACAGGAACGTATCCTCTACCTTTTTCTATCTTAAACTCCATCTTAAGTTCTGTATCTGGAGAATCTATGGTAGCTATATGAACGTCAGGATTAACTATTTCAACACCATTTGGTAGTTTTATATCTTTAGCAGTTACTTTACCTGGTCCTTTGGCTTCAAGGATGGCAAATTCACTGTCTATTCCTTCATCCATTTTGAACTTAATATCCTTTAGGTTAAGGATAATCTCTGATACGTCTTCAATTACCCCATCAATAGTTGCAAACTCGTGGGGTACTCCGTGTATTTTTACTGCGGTAATAGCTCCACTTTCAAGGGATGATAGGAGCACTCTTCTTAAAGCATTTCCTAACGTAATTCCGTATCCTCTTTCAAGAGGTTCTACGTATAGTTTTCCATAAGTATCTGTTCTTGATACTTCATCCCAATAAATTTTATCGGGCATTACAAAGTCTAAAAATGGCATATGTATCCTACCTCCAATTAATTAAGCAGAGTAGAACTCAATGATGTGCTGAACGTTAACAGGAATTTCAAGTTCTATTTCTTCTGGAATTTCTAGTACTTTACCTCTTAGATTTTCTCTATCAACCTCTAACCAAGAAGGTATAGTTCTAGGGTCTCTGCTTTCAAGATTTTCTTTAAACAGAGGTGATTTTTTACTTTTTTCTCTCACTTCAATTATGTCTCCAGGCTTAACCTGATAAGATGGAATATTAACTTTTCTTCCATTTACCAAGAAATGCCCATGTCTTACGAGCTGTCTAGCCTGTAGTCTTGTCTTTGCAAATCCCATTCTATAAACAACGTTATCCAATCTTCTTTCTAACAGTTGGAGGAGGATATTACCGGTGTTTCCACCTTTAACCCCAGCAATTCTAGCTGCTTCATCAAAGTATCTTTTGAACTGCTTTTCTCTAATTCCACCATATAGGTATCTAAGTTTTTGTTTTTCCTGTAAACGGATAGCATAGTCTGAAAGTTTTCTCTTTCTTCCCTGTACCCTTCCGTGCTGTCCTGGTGGGAAGTTTCTCTTTTGGAAAGCTTTTAAGCTTCCT
>JALUFA010000194.1 GCA_027052485.1 Hydrogenothermaceae bacterium | reverse complement strand
CCCATAAACTTGCTTTATAGCCTCTATTATTGCATTTTGGACTGCTTCATTTTCAGTTGAACCATAACCAACAACCTGTTTTCTAACAGTTATAAAACTCTCTTCCGCTAAAGCTAAAAAGAAGTTGAAAAGAACTAAAAAAACCCCAAAGAGGGCTATCTTTCTCATCTTTTCCTCCCTTACCAGTCATAGACATCTGTTGTGTTCGGGCTTTCTATGGTTTGAGGCTGATATATAGTGTTTGGCTTACTTTGACCTTCTCTGTGGAGTTTCGGTTTCCAGTTTTCTAAACCTTTTGCCTTTTGGGCACTCTCATAAGTGTAAGCTTTTACTACAACACCTATAATAAATCTTCTATCTCCAATTTTGGGATATATGGTTCTTCTCGCAACGGTTCCTATCCCTCTGATATTTAGTACCTTTGCAGTTCTTTTAATTTCCTCTTTATATTTATCGTAAGTACTCTCTATATCTTTTTCTACAGGTTGATCTGGGTCTAAGATCTGTACCGTTTTTGTACCTGCTCCTGCTTCAGATATTTTGGTAGCGGCCACACTTGCAGCAAGAAAATCTGCAATGTAAGCATCTGCTAGAGTATCTGCCATACGATAAATGTGTTTTTTATCTCTTTCTCTTTTTTTTGGATTTTTAGACCAATTTTCCCCCCACTGACCGAAAGATAGTATCGCAGGATAACCGTGTTTATCCCATACAACTCTTACATTCCACGATGAGTACCATCCCTTATCTGTTTTAGGAAGATAGGCATTTATAGGTTTTCCTTTTTTGGGATTCCAGTAAACAGGCTCTCTTTTATGGATAATGTCGTAAGCAACCTGTTTTAGCTTTGGAGAGTACATAAGAATTACACCGACAGCATAATTGCCATCCTTATTAATACCTTCAAAGGTTTTTACAGGTACTGAACCTGAGAGTTCATGAAATGTTCTTATAATGGTTTGTCTTTTTATGGAGTCTAAGAATAGGGTTCTCTTTTCCGCGAGGGACATAGAACCTAATTTTTCTGGATTCACTCCGAGTTTTTCTAATGCTTTGTTTAAAGCGGCATCTGTTAGTGCTAATAACTTTTTCTTTAAAACCTTCCAGTTTGACTGTCTATTTTCTAAACCTTCTCCTTCTGAATAGTCTTCAAGGGTTTTTGCTACAGTTTTCGTAAAAATATCTCTACCGAGATATAAAGCTAAATCTCTCTGAGCTTCAAGGTAAGCTTTGTCAAAGGCAGCTATTCGGGCTTTTATAAAATTAGGAGAGTGAACGTTTAGCGTCCTTACACTGTAGAAAAATATCCTCCCTTTATCATCTGGAACTCCATAGCTTATTCCAAGTCTGTTAGCAAAATCTTCAATCTGTCTTTCTACTAGGTCTGATGCATCCATATCTTGTGCCGACTGGGGAGAGATAAATTCAATAGTTGCTGCCTCTTTTTGAGGTTTAGATGAAGGCTGTTCCTGTGAAAAAGCAAAAGTAAAACTACTTAAAATGGCTAATCCAAGAGGTACGATTTTTTTCATTCTAAACTTCCTCCCCACTTTACCAAGAATAATCGTTTTTGTTTCCTACTTTCCCTATCACTTCTTTTCCTTCCCAGAGTTCTAAGCCTGTGTTTGCATCAAGCACTTTAAGAATAAAATAGTAATCAACTTTTTTCTTATCCCCAGACCTATAAACTCTCTGTATTATTTTTCCAGAGAGCAAATATTGAGGAAGGATTAACTGACCTTTTCCAGGAGCTGTTTTTGCGTTAAATTCTGGATTATTTCTGAGTTTTCTAAGTTCCATTAACATTTCATCTTTGTCTGTAGTGCTAACTGCAGCACTTATAACAGCTTTACCACTCTGAAGTAGAGCGCTTTTTATATCAGACATAAGCTGATCCATGTCTATGTGCTGAGTGGTATCATTTTTAATAGTGGCAACTGCAAATACACATCTTCCATTTGGGCCTCCGCAGTGTTGCATAAGCGGAGAGTTCATCAGTTTGTTTATGAGCTTCTGTGCTGCCCTTTCAAAATCTTGATACTCTATAGCTAAAGACATTGGGGCTGATGTTTCAGGATTTACATAACTAATTTTTGAAGATGTTGTTGGAGCACAAGAGAAAAGAATAGAAGAAACGGCAGCCAGGATGGTTGCCTTTTTTATTTTGTTCATTTTTAGACCCTCCGTTTATTTTGCTTGTTCTAGAGGCTTAATTTTTATACTTACTTTGCTTATATCACTTTGGTTTACTGGAATGAATGCCTGTAAGGTTTTTTCTTCATATGGGTCTACGTTTGCCACAACCCATTTGTTAGTAGGAAAGTCTATCAACATTCCTTCTGAGTCATAGGCTACT
>JALUFA010000193.1 GCA_027052485.1 Hydrogenothermaceae bacterium | reverse complement strand
GTATTAATTGTACTTATTTAAGTTCATTTTTCAAAATAAGTTTTAAGGAGGAGCGTTATGAGAAAAATTTTAGGAGCTTTAGCAATCGGATTTTCGCTAATGTCTGCCAATACAGCTTTTTCCCATTGTGAAATACCCTGTGGCATTTACAATGATGAGCTTAGGATAGAACAGATTGAAGAGGCTATCTTAACAATAGAAAAATCAATAAATGCCATTAAAGAACTTTCCAAGAGTACAAAAAACCCATTAGCTATTAATCAACTGGTTAGATGGATTGATAATAAAGATAAACATGCAAGCAAGATTCAGCATATTGTTTGGGAGTACTTTTTTACCCAGAGAGTAAAACCTGTAGGTTTAAACGATAAGGAAAAGTATAAAAAGTATCTCAAAGAGCTTGAGCTCTTAAACAAGATTTCATTTTATGCTATGAAAGTAAAACAGTCTGTAGACCTAAAAACAGTTGATAAGTTAAGAGAAACTTTAGAAGAGTTTGAAAAGGTTTACTTTGGAAAAGAACATCACCATCATTAAAAATAAAGGGGGATATGCCCCCTACTTACTTATGTTGTTGAGCCTTCTTCATCTAGATAGAGCTCTCTAAACACTTCATCTGTAATCTGGATGTTTTCTCCTTTAAATCCAGGAAGAGCTTCTATTCTGTACCAAGCAGACCTATACCATATATCAGAAGGACCTTTATTTACAGGAGCTACCTTTTGAGCTCTAGTTTCTTCGTGGTATTCCCAGTTCATATACGCGTTAAAGTCTTGAATAATATCAGTTATAACCATTCCATAGTCGTTTAATAACGCTTTTTGGAACTTTTGCCATCTGTTTAGCGAAGAATCTCTGAGGGTTAAACCAAAGTATCCAGCACTTCCCGGCTCTCTAAGAGCAGATATACCTCTTGCAATAAACGCCTTAAATGCTTTTTCTGTTTCTGGAGGGTCTGTAATAAACACGTCAAACGCACCTTCCCACTCTTTAGGGAAAGGATTTCTAAGGTCAAATCTGATTGCTTCAGCGTTATCTATACCTAACTCTTTAAAGATTTTGTTATCAAACTCAATAGACCTTTCATCAATATCTAGGATTAAAACCCTTTTTGGCAGACCAGTTAAAGCAACAGCTAAACCTGTTAAGTCGTCTTCAGCTCCCATAACGAGGATTTCTTTATTTCTTAGGTCTTCTCTTGAGTCTAAAAATAGTACTCTGGAAACGGTAGTTTCAGGTGTTACCGAACCTTGGTCGTACTCTTGAATAGCTTTAGGTCTATCTTTTGTAAGTTGGACGAATGTTCTGTACCACTCTTTATTAGCGTAAAAAGGAATACCTCTACCTTCACATGCTTGACATGTGTAATCTACGTATGGAGGGATGTTTAGTTCGTTTATAAGTTGAACTCCTTTTTCAGTTAGATATAGTTCATCGTTTTCAACCTTTACTATTCCTTCCTCAATCAGACCTTTAACAATCTCTGCTGCTGCTGGTACTGGCAAGTCTGAGTAATCAACAACTTTCCAGAAGTCTGACGTTACCTGTAAAGCTGCTAAAACTCTTTCAACGTTTCTTGGTATAAGTCTGATGTTTGTTTTTTCTGTAGCTTGTTGAGCTACTTTTTCTAGGATATTTGCCAATCTAAAACCTCCTTCAAAATTTCTTATATAAACCAACTAAATATTATACATTTCTATTCCAGTTAACGTTCAGTTAACGTTCGTTTTGTACTATATTCCCAGACAAAACGAAACATTTGGAGGTAAGAGCTATGAGAAGAATAGCTTCAGTTTTAGCAACAGCATTACTAGTATCAACAGGATTTGCAGCCCAAGACCAAGGGCAAAATCAAACACAGGAACGTACTCAAGCATCTGGAGGTGCTGCTGTATCTGTAGACACTAGAGTAAACACGGAGATTAATGAAATTATTAATCAGATTAAACAAGCTCCTCCTTCCGAAAAGTACATTTATGTAAACCAGCTAAAGGAAAAGCTCCACGAACTATCAGCTGAAAAGAGAAGAGCAGTAATGGAAAAAGTAATGCAGCAGCTTAGAGAAAATCAAGAAAGGGCTACAGAAAAAGGAGAGATGTTTAAAGACCGTGCTGAAAGAATGAAGGAACATGCTGAGAAGATGAGAGAACATATGAAAGAGAAACAAGGTGAAATGCAAGAAAGAATGAAAGAAATGCAGGAAAGAATGAAAGAACACTTCCAAGAGAAAACAAAGTTGTTCGAGTGCTCAAGAATGATCGTTTACAACGCCGACGATGAGAGGATGAGAGAGAAGATAGAAACTCTCGGAAAACCCGCCAGGGGATTTGGAGAGAAAAATGGAGATTGTAAGTTGAT
>JALUFA010000192.1 GCA_027052485.1 Hydrogenothermaceae bacterium | reverse complement strand
CAAAGGGAAAGTTGTAAAGGGAAGAGGTCTTGGAAGCAAGATAGGTTTTCCAACAATAAACGTTGACCCACAGGAGGAGCTTTGCTTAAGGTTTGGGGTCTATGCAGGAAAAGTTATAATAAATGGGAAAGAGTATAAGGCAGCTATAAATTTTGGTAAAAAACCAACTGTTGAAAATCTAAAAAAGCCGATAATAGAAGCCCACATTATTGAAGATTTTAAAGAAGAAGACATTCCAGAGTATATAACAGTTTGCTTTTGTAAATTTTTAAGAGACGAAAAAAAGTTTAACAGCTTAGAGGAGCTTATGCACCAGATAGAAAAAGACGTAGAACTCTCAAGAGAGCTTTTATCTGGAGGAAAAAATGGATAGTGTAAGAAAAGTTTTAATACTGACACTTTTTATATCATTTTTCAGTTTTGCTTCAAAAACAGAGATAAAACTTCCAGACGTTGTCTTTCCACTTGAGATAGTAGCAAAAAAGAAAGAAGAAAAACCTCCTTTACAGCCACCAGAAGTGCTACCACTTACAAATATAAAACTTCCAACCTTACCAAAACTGCCACTGTCCTATCCTACAGACCTTCGTCCGATACTAGGAGACCTGATTAAGCCAAAAGCTTTTTTGGGAATACCAAAGGAAAAAGGATGGTTAGCATCTATAATAGACGATTTTAAGGACGGAAACTTTGTCCTTGCCTACGGAGAGGCAAAAGATTACATAAACACGTATAAAAACAAAAAGAATATTGATAAATCCTTACTTGCCACCGCCTACTATATACTCGGATACTCCAGTTATGAGATAAAAGATTTAGATACTTCCGTTAAAAGCTTTTCAAAGGCGTGTAGCTTTGATTTTTACCTTAAACCTGAAAGCTGTATATCTACAAGTATCGTTTCCTTAGTTTTGGGAGATTTAAACAAAGCCAAAAAGTACTTGAAACTTTCCGAAGACTCACCAGAAAAGAAGTTTATTGATGCTGTGATAACAGCCCTGCAAAAGGAAGAGTACAAAAAACTCAAAGATGTTAACTGTGAAAACCTAGACGTAGGACTTGTAAACTACTGCCATTATTCAAAAGCCTATCAAGAGTTGTACGATGGGAATATAGACAAAGCTATCTCTTATCTCAAACAAACCCAGGACTACGACAAATACAAAACTTTAATGCTTGGGTACATATATCTAAAAAAAGGAGACTTAAAAAAGGCAAAACAGATATTTAACGATTTTCTACAAAAATTTGGCAGAGCAGACCTCCTGTCAAAGTATGCCATCTATGGAAACCTTCTTATCGCCTTAAAAGAAGGCAACGTTCAACAGGTCTTAGATAACATTGGTAGTCTTGAGATTAGAGATAAAGATTTAGCTCAGGTTTTATACATAAATCTGGCTCTGGACTTTTTCAAAAAGAAAGATTACGTAGATGCTCTAGCGTTAGCCCAGAGGGCTTTAACACTGTCTCCGAAGTACAAAGACCAGCTGAAAAAGTTTATCGCCATAGCAGCTTACAACGCAGGCTACTATAAATACGCTTACAACATACTGAAAACTATCAATGAACCTAAATACTATCTATACACTGGCTACGTTCTTTTAAAGCTAAAGAACTACCCTGAGGCCGAGTATTATCTGAAAAAGGCTTTAAAATCTTCAAAAGATAAAAATGTAAAAACACAGGCTCTAAAGTACCTTGCAGACCTGTACTTCCAATCAGACGAAGATAAAAAGCTTATAGAGGTTCTAAAACAGCTTGTAAAGTATGACAAAAAGTACACGGCGAACATGCTTGGATGGTTTTTCTTTAAGAAGGGAGACTACCAAAAGGCGTTTAAAGCCTTCCAAGACTCATACATGAAAGCAGTATCAGCATTTAACATGGGAGCAGATAAAGTTGCTCTAGCCCTTGCAAACAAGCTCAATACCAGAAAAGCCAAGTTTTTAAAAGCATACATTTACCTAAAACACCGTGATTTTGAAAATGCAAGAAAACTTTTAAAAGAACTTTCCAACGGAAACGACAAGCTAGCACAGGAAGCAGGATACCTCTATGCTTACTCATTCTTTGCCAATGGAGAGTATGACAAAGCCGCCAAAGCTTTTGAAGAGTTTTACAAAAAGTATCCAGATACTCCTCTCGGAAAGAGAGCTTACCTAAGAATGGCTGACAGTCTGTATAACCTCGGAGAAAAAGAAAAGGCAAAACAGCTATACATAGATTTTATGAAAAAGTACGCAGGAACTCCTGAGGCGGTAGATGCAGCTTATCTTTTAACCCTTATGGAAGTAAAAGAAAAGCAGCCGAATGTGGAGCAGCAGATAGAAACATTTATAAAAGAACATCCAAACTATCCAAA
>JALUFA010000191.1 GCA_027052485.1 Hydrogenothermaceae bacterium | reverse complement strand
GAGTATGGAAAAGGCTTTAGAAAAGGCATCTATTCTTATGGAAGCTCTACCATATATAAGAAAGTTTAGAGGGAAAACCTTTGTTATCAAGTATGGTGGCAATGCTATGGCTAAGGCTGACCTGAAAGCCGCCTTCGCGCAGGATATCCTTATGCTTAAGTATATAGGAATAAACCCCGTTATAGTTCATGGGGGAGGTCCTCAGATAGGAGAGTACTTAAAAAAGATGGGATTGGAAAGTAAGTTTGTTGGAGGATTAAGGGTTACAAATAAGGAAACCATGGACGTTGTGGAAATGGTGCTAGGCGGTCTAGTAAACAAAAACATCGTAATGATGATAAACAAGTATTCGGGAGGACATATTAAAGCGGTAGGACTAACTGGTAAAGATGGGGGGTTAATAAGGGCAAAAAAGCTGGATGCCAGAGAGTACTTTAAAGAGATGGGAGACTTTAGGCCTACTGAGCTATTAGACCTAGGACATGTAGGGGAGGTAGAGTACGTGGATACCCAGATACTCAAACACTTAGAAGAGGATAACTACATACCTGTAATAGCTCCTATTGGTTTTGACCTTGAAGGAAACGCTTACAATATTAATGCAGACTTTGTTGCTGCCGAGATTGCAGGGGCATTAAAGGCAGAAAAGGCAATCTTTCTAACAGACATAGAAGGGTTAAAAGACAAAGAAGGAAAGACTATTTCCTCTATAAAAGCCGAAGAAGTTAAAAAAATGATAGAGGATGGTACGATAACAGGAGGAATGATACCAAAAGCAAAAGCGTGTATCACTGCTTTAGAAAAAGGGGTAAAGAAAGCGCATATATTAGATGGTAGGATACCCCACTGTGTACTCCTTGAGATTTTTACATCAGAAGGGGTAGGGACTCAGATAGTCCCCTAATCTCCCTTAAACTGATTTTCCCAGTACTGTATCTGTTCTAATACCCTTTCTTTTGCTGTTCCTCCGTATGTTTTTCTGGCATCTGCTACGTAGTAAGGATTGAGGATTGAAAGGGCATCTTCTTCAAATAGAGGTGAGAACTTTTTAAGCTCATCAAGGGTTATACTCTCAAGTTCTCTGTCCTGAGATGTTAAATAACCAACTATCTGACCTACAATGTGGTGAGCCTGTCTAAAAGGTATCCCTTTTCTAACCAGATAGTTAGCAAGGTCTGTTGCTAAGGCAAACCCACCTGCTGCCTTTTCCATTTCTTCTTTTTTAGGCTTCAAACCTTCTATTATTTTTATCATCCCAATGATTGAGCCTTTAACAGTTTTTACAGCATCAAATACAGGCTCTTTGTCCTCCTGCAGGTCTCGGTTGTAAGCCATGGGTAGGCCTTTTATTATTGTTAGCAGCGCTACTAAATCTCCATAAACCCTTCCAACCTTACCCCTAATAAGCTCAAGTACATCTGGGTTTTTCTTCTGGGGCATTATTGATGAGCCTGTAGTTAGTTTGTCTGGCAGTTCAATAAAGGAAAACTCAGCAGAGTTCCAGATGATAAAATCCTCACTCATTCTAGATAAGTTAGACATACAGATGGCAGCATCAGCTAAAAACTCAGCTATTACGTCCCTTGAAGCCGTTGCATCCAGTGAGTTTCTCATAACCTCTGAAAAGCCAAGCTCTTTGGCGGTAAACTCCCTATCTAGTGGAAAATCAACTCCTGCTAAAGCGCCACTTCCTAGCGGCATCTGGTCTATCCTCTTTAAGGTATCTTTAAAGCGCTCCTCATCCCTGTGAAACATCTCAAGGTAGGCTAAAAAGTAATGGGCTAGTCTGATAGGCTGAGCTCTTTGTAAATGTGTGTAAGCAGGCATAACAATATCTACGGTTTCCTTGGCCTTTTGTAGAAGGGTTTTTTGTAAATCCCTTAAAAGATTGATGATATTCTGGGTTTCATCTTTAAGGTACAACCTAAAAGCTGTTATAACCTGGTCGTTTCTGCTTCTTCCTGTGTGTAGTTTTCCCCCAATATCTCCAATTTTTTCAATCAGAGCTTTTTCTATATTCATGTGGACGTCTTCCAGTTCTTTTTTCCATTGGAACTTATCTTCTTTAATCTCATTTTCTATCTCTTTTAGGCCTTCCACTATCTTTTCTGCATCTTCTTTTGGAATTATTCCCTGTTTACCAAGCATCTTCGCATGGGCGATGCTACCTTTTATATCGTACAGGGCAAGGTTTTTATCAAAGGAAATACTCTCCGTAAAATCTTCTACAAACTCATCTGTGCCCTGGGAAAATCTGCCACCCCACAACTTTTTCTTTTCTGCCATATAGCAAACTCCTTACCTGTTTTCTTAAAATGATATACTATTATGAAAACACACCTCAAATAACAAGAATGAGTATAAAGAAAA
>JALUFA010000190.1 GCA_027052485.1 Hydrogenothermaceae bacterium | reverse complement strand
TGGGTATCTCCTTCTTTTAAGTGCTTTACTTTACCTTTAGCCCTTATCTTCAGGCTTTTTGCAGCGGTTCTATTAGTTTTCATCTTAACTTTAGCCATTTAGATAATACCTCCTTGGATTTTTAGAATATAAAAAGGGTAGAACTTAGACAAAATAGTATAAAAGTTTTTAGAGGTTTTAGCAAATTGGGAAAAGTTATTGTTTTATAGTTTAAAATAAATATTTATGCATAATAACAGACTAACAGGATTTTAAAATATGAGATTGCTCCTTTTTTTATTTTTTCTATTTTTTTCTTTACCAAAAGCTCAAACGATAAACACACTTTTTATAAATGAGGGTTTCACCCAGACCCAGTTTCGGCAGATAGAAATTTTTTCTGAGAAAGCTTTGAACTTACTGTTAAATGCCTATACTATAGCAAACTCTCCGCGGGTTTCTTACAGAAAGATAAAAGAAAATTTGGAGGGTAGTCTATTTTTTACAGCTCAGGCAAAACAGTTTTCACCTTCTTACGTTGTAAAAAAGAAGATAGAACTTATAGTAAAACAGTTTTCCATTTTACCCAAAGAAAAGCTCATAAAGGCTATAGACTCAACCATCCTTGACATCAAGGATATAGCCGGTGGTATTACTGAGTATCAGGAAGTTATTAATTCTCTACAGAGTGTAAAATCCTACCTTGAATCTGGAGAGAATGAAAAAGCTTTAAAAAAGCTAAAGGAACTCAAGGATAAAGTAAAGTTTCCATTAATAGATGAGCCGTTAGAAAACACTCAGATGCTTATTATGGTTGCTTTGGATAACATGAAAGCTGGAAACTATAAATACGCTAAGGACTCAATAAAACTTGCCATTCAACCTCTTTCAAGCCTCGTTTTTGGAGATAACCTTTACCTTGCTTTGTTTAAAGAGTACATATATAAAGCTTACCAGTACTATAAAAATGATAAACTTGCATCAAAACTTTACATAGATTTTGCAAAACGAACTCTTCAAAAGGCACTTTTAGTGGCAGATGAAGAAGACAAAGAACTTATAGAAGGTTTAATCCATCAGTTAGATTTTGTACTTTTAAACTTTGACAAAGAGCCAATAGTGCTAAAAGAGTTTATTATTATAATAAGACAGATAAAAAATTTATAAGGGGCGAGTGATGAAAAAGTGGCTTTTATCTTCAGCATTAACTTTGGCAGCTACATCAAACGTTTTTGCCCTAGATGGAGAGATTATATTTAGAGATGCACTATACGGAGCAGGTATAGGGGCTATTGCCGGTGGAGCCGTTTATCTAATAGATGGTGAAGATTTTGGGGCAAAGGTAGGAACAGGGGTTTTCATTGGAGTAATCGCCGGAGCCGCTATGGGAGTCTACGAGTCCCAGACAGCTTTAGTTGAGATAAAAGACGGTAAAGTTTACGCAGGCCTACCCCAGATAAAACAAAAGGCTATTAAACTTGAAAACAACAAATACCACCTTATAAACCAGCTTTCCTTAGTAGAAGCAAAGTTTTAAAGGAGACAGGTCTTGCTATCTGAAGAACTTTTAAAAAAACTTTCTAATCCTCCTAGAAAGAGTGTTAACCTTGTATTAAAGGTAAATCCAGAAAAACTAAACTTTATAGCCATGGTTATTGACGGACATGGTAGGATAGCTCTTCCAAGAACCCGTTCTGGTAAAGAAGGAAAACTAGACCTTCTTGTTTCTCCAGATTGTATTCAAGAACTTATGCTTATACTTGATGATTTAAAGAAAAATTACGACCCATCTTTAGAGATAATTGCCGATTTAGGAGATAACTGGCTTGAAGCTGTTGTGTAATCATGGATGCAGGTGATAAAGTCAAAGAACTTTTAGATAAGGTTTCCTATCTTGATGAGGAAAGTGTAAAAGAGATAGAAAAAGCTGCTTACTACATCATTGACAAGCATAAAAACCAGTACAGAAAGTCTGGAGAGCCATACTACATCCACCCTTTAGAGGCGGCAAAAATTTTAGCTGATTTAAAGCTTGATAAGGTCTCTATAGTCTCAGCACTTCTTCATGATGTAGTGGAGGACACTGATACAACTCTAGATGAAATAAGAGATCTATTTGGAGAAAAGGTCGCAACAATTGTTGATGGTGTTACAAAGATAGGAAAGTACGAGTTTAAAAGTAAGAAGGAGGCCGAAGCCGAAAACTTCCGTAAGATGATAGTTTCTATGGCAAAGGACATACGGGTAATACTTGTTAAACTTGCCGACAGACTACACAACGCCCGTACCTTTGAGTTTTTAAGGCCAGAAAAGCAAAAAGAAAAGGCAAAGGAAACATTAGAAATCTATGCACCTCTAGCTGCAAGGCTTGGCCTTTGGAGGATAAAGTCAGAACTTGAGGAC